>NZ_VRUV01000259.1:0-6393 GCF_008039455.1 Methylobacterium sp. WL116 | reverse complement strand
TCGCCCGGGAAGCCGCCGGCGCGCGCGCCGCCGATGCGGCGCACGGACGGGATCGCCCAGGCCAGGCCGGCTTCGACCGGCGAGGTGTCGGGGCCGATATCGGCGCCGTGCAGGCACAGGCCAGCTTCGAGCCGAAGCGAATCGCGGGCGCCGAGCCCGATCGGCATCACCGCCGCGTCCGCGAGCAGGGCCTCGGCGACGGCCTCGGCGGCGACGTCCGGCAGCGAGATCTCGAAGCCGTCCTCGCCGGTGTAGCCGGAGCGGGTCACGAGGCAGGCATGCCCGAGGATCGGAACCTCCGCCGCATCCATGAAGCGCATCGCCGCGACCTGCGGGGCGATGCGCGCCAGGGCGGCTTCCGCCTTCGGGCCCTGGAGCGCGATCAGCGCGCGGTCGAGCGCCGTCGCCGTCACCGCGGCGGGAAGGTAGGCCCGGAGATGGGCGAGGTCGGCCGCCTTGTTGGCAGCGTTGACCACCAGCACCAGCCGGTCGCCGAGATTGCCCACCATCAGGTCGTCGCGGATGCCGCCGGCGGCGTCGGTCAGCAGGCCGTAGCGCTGCCGGCCGGGCTTCAGCCCGACGATGTCGGCCGGGATCAGGGCCTCGAGGGCGCGGGCGGCCTCGGCCGGGTCGTCCGCCGCGAGCGCGATCTGGCCCATATGGGACACGTCGAACAGGCCGGCGTTCGCGCGGGTGTGAATGTGCTCCTTCAGCAGCCCGGCGGGATAGTGCAACGGCATGTCGTAGCCGGAGAACGGCACCATCCGCGCGCCGCGGCGCAGATGCAGGGCGTGCAGCGGGTTGCGCAGCAGGCCGGAAGCGCGGGGGGTGTCGACGGTCGCGAGGGGGTCCGCATGCATCTGGTGTTTCCACGACGACGAGCCGCCGAAGAACGCGGATGCGTTCCTCGGATGCCCCCATCTGTCGCGGTTACCTGAGAGCTTCCCCCGGACGCCGCGTCGGCGGTCTCCGAGGTTTCTCCTTCGGTGGGCGCCAGGTGGCGCCTCTCTCCAGATCGTCCAACGATACGGTGATTGTGCCTGAGAGTTTCCGGGGGTGGTTGCTCCGTCGGCGCCATGATCGGTCGTCGGACCGATCTGGGCTCTCCCGTATCGCTTTATGCGGACGCGGTCAGACTGGCATTCTGCGATGCGGCCCGCAAGCGCCGGCCGGACAACCTGCCCCTGACTGTCACGCTTTCCGCTGCCGGAAGGGGTGTCATCGGCCGGGGAATGTTCGCGCCGCCTTCGAAAACGCGATGGACGCCGCCGGCGCTTCCGGCGATACATCCTGCTAAAGATGCAGGGGAGGGTTGCGTTTGGCACAGGACATCATCCTGTCCACGACCAGGTTGACCAAGGAGTTCAAGGGGTTCCGCGCCGTCAACGGCGTGACGCTCGAGGTTGTGCGCGGCACCATCCACGCGCTGATCGGCCCGAACGGCGCCGGCAAGACCACCTGCTTCAACCTTCTCACCAAGTTCCTCAGCCCCACGGCCGGCGCGATCCATTACAAGGGCCGCGACATCAGCCGCCTGCAGCCGGCCGACGTCGCCCGGCTCGGGCTGGTGCGCTCGTTCCAGATCTCGGCGGTGTTCCCCCACCTCACGGTGATGGAGAACGTCCGCATCGCGCTGCAGCGGCGCAAGCACGGCGACTCCTTCGACTTCTGGCGCGCCGAGACGGTGCTGCGCCGCCTCGATGCCGAGGCCCTGGACCTCGTCGACCAGGTCGGCCTATCGGAATTCGCCGGCCACCAGGCGGTGGAGCTGTCCTACGGCCGCAAGCGCGCGCTCGAGATCGCCACCACCCTGGCGCTCGATCCCGAGATGCTGTTGCTCGACGAGCCGATGGCCGGGATGGGCCACGAGGACGTCGAGCGCACCGCGGCCCTGATCCGGCGGGTCGGCAAGGACCGCACCATCCTGATGGTCGAGCACAACCTGTCGGTGGTCGCCTCGCTCTCCGACCGGATCACCGTGCTCGCCCGCGGCCAGGTGCTGGCGGAGGGCGACTACGCCACCGTGTCGAAGGATCCGCGCGTGATCGAGGCGTATATCGGGGCCGGGCATGGCTGAGGCGGCGCTGAAGACCGTTCCGCGCGCGAGCTCGGACGCCCTGCTGGCGGTGCGCGGCCTGGAGGGCTGGTACGGCGAGAGCCACGTCCTGCACGGGATCGACCTCGACGTGCGGGCCGGCGAGGTGGTGACGCTGCTGGGCCGCAACGGCGCGGGCAAGACCACGACGCTGCGCGCCATCATCGGCATCCTGGCGCGCCGCGCCGGCTCGATCACCTACGAGGGCGTCGAGACGATCGGGATGGCCTCGCGCAACATCGCGCGGCTCGGCCTCGGCTACGTGCCGGAGGAGCGCGGAATCTTCGCGAGCCTCACGGTGGCCGAGAACCTGATGCTGCCGCCGATCGTGAAGCCGGGCGGCATGTCGGTGGCCGAGATCCACACCCTGTTCCCGAACCTCGCGGAGCGGGCCGGCAGCCAGGGCACCAAGCTCTCGGGCGGCGAGCAGCAGATGCTGGCCATCGGCCGCATCCTGCGCACCGGCGCCAAGCTGATCCTGCTGGACGAGCCGACCGAGGGGCTCGCCCCCGTCATCGTCCAGCAGATCGGCCGGACGATCCGGGAGCTGAAGGGCCGCGGCTACACCATTGTTCTCGTCGAGCAGAACTTCCGCTTCGCCCAGACGCTCGCCGACCGCCACGTGGTGATCGAGCAGGGGCGGGTGGTCGACGAGATCGCCAACGACGCGCTTGACGCCAATATCGACAAGCTCCACGCCTATCTCGGGGTCTGAAGACCTCGGGCATCGACGGACTTCTAGAGTCCTCATACGAAGAGAAACGCGACGCACGAGGCCGACGACGGACGGGCACTTGGCCCCGACGCGTAAAACGGCCGGCGCACCGAGGAGGACGGACCGGATGCTGAGACGAATGCTGCTTGCCGCCGCGCTGGGGACCCTGACGGCGGCGGCCGCGCAGGGTCAGACGCCGGTCAAGATCGGCGTGCTCACCGACCGCTCCGGCGTCTACGCCGACATCGCGGGCGAGGGCTCGCTCGTGGCCGCCCGGATGGCGGTCGAGGACTTCAAGGCCGCCGACAAGGGCCTCAAGGTCGAGGTCATCTCGGCCGACCACCAGAACAAGCCCGACGTCGGCTCGGCGATCGCGCGGCAATGGTACGACCGCGACGGCGTCGACATGATCATCGACGGCGTGACCTCCTCCGTGGCCCTGGCGATCAACCAGGTCACCAAGGAGAAGAACAGGACCTTCATCGACACCGGCGCCGGCACCGCCGACCTCACCGGCGTGCAATGCACCCCCAACACCGTGCACTGGGTCTACGACACGGTGGCGCTCGCCAACGGCACCGGCGGCGCCATGGTCAAGCGCGGCGGCGACACCTGGTTCTTCCTCACCGCCGACTACGTCTTCGGCCAGACGCTCCAGCGCGACACCACCGCGGTCGTCACCAAGAACGGCGGCAAGGTCGTCGGCTCGGTCAAGACCCCGTTCCCGACCGCCGACTTCTCCTCGTTCCTGCTGCAGGCGCAGGGGTCGGGCGCCAAGGTGATCGGGCTCGCCAACGCCGGCGGCGACACCATCAACGCGATCAAGCAGGCCGGCGAGTTCGGCATCACCGAGGGCGGGCAGGCGCTGGCCGGCCTCCTCGTCTTCTCCTCCGACGTGCATTCGCTCGGCACCAAGGTGGCCCAGGGGCTCGTCCTGACCGAGCCGTTCTACTGGGACCTCACCGACGCCACCCGCGCCTTCTCGGACCGCTTCGCCAAGCAGATGGGCGGCAAGAAGCCCACCGCCAACCATGCCGGCGTCTACGCAGGCACGCTCCACTACCTCAAGGCGGTGGAGGCGCTGAAGGCGGCCTCCGACGGCGCCAGGGTCGTCGCCAGGATGAAGGACATGCCGACCGACGACCCGCTGTTCGGCAAGGGCACGATCCGCGTCGACGGGCGCAAGATCCACGACATGTACCTGTTCGAGGTCAAGAAGCCCGCCGAGTCCAAGGGCGAGTGGGACCTCTACAAGCTGCTGGCCACCATCCCCGGCAACGAGGTGTTCCGCCCGCTGAACGAGGGCGGCTGCCCCCTCGTAAAGGGCTGAGCGGTTGGCGTTCTCCCGCGGCGCACGGCGCGCCGCGGCGTCGGGGCAGACGATGGCTGGGTTGCGATGACCACGATCTTCGGCGTGCCGATGCAGGCGCTGTTCGGCCAGCTCCTGCTCGGGCTGATCAACGGCTCGTTCTACGCGATCCTCAGCCTGGGGCTGGCGATCATCTTCGGGCTCCTGAACATCATCAACTTCGCCCACGGGGCGCTGTACATGATGGGCGCCTTCGTCGCCTGGATGCTGCTCAACTACCTCGGGGTCAACTACTGGTGGGCGCTGGCCCTGGCACCGCTCCTCGTCGGCGCCTTCGGCATCGTGCTCGAGCGGGTGCTGATCGCGCGCCTGTACAAGCTCGACCACCTCTACGGCCTGCTGCTGACCTTCGGCATGGCGCTGATCATCCAGGGGCTGTTCCGCAACTACTACGGCGTCTCGGGCCTGCCCTACGCGATCCCGCCGGAACTCTCCGGCGGGCAGCGCCTGCCGTTCATGTTTCTGCCGAACTACCGCGCCTGGGTCGTGGTCGCGTCGCTGGCCGTGTGCCTGGCCACTTGGCTCGTCATCGAGAAGACCAAGCTCGGCTCGTACCTGCGCGCGGCAACCGAGAACCCGACCCTGGTCCAGGCCTTCGGCGTCAACGTGCCCCTGTTCCTGACCCTGACCTACGGCTTCGGCGTCGCGCTCGCAGGCTTCGCCGGGGTGCTCGCTGCGCCGATCTACTCGGTCAACCCCAACATGGGCGCCGACATCATCATCGTGGTCTTCGCCGTGGTGGTGATCGGCGGCATGGGCTCGATCCTCGGCTCGGTCATCACCGGGTTCGGCCTCGGGCTGATCGAGGGGCTGACCAAGGTGTTCTATCCCGAGGCCTCGGCCACCGTGATCTTCGTGATCATGGTGCTGGTGCTGCTGGTGAAGCCCGCCGGCCTGTTCGGGCGGGCGGCCTGATGCGCCAGCCCACGCCGACGAGCGCCGAGGCCGGCCCGCCCACGCGCGGTCGGCGGCAAGCGCGACCGCGCGTCGCCGCAGGTGCGGCGGACGCCATCGGCCGTTCACGGTCGATGGCCATCCAGACAGACGGATTCTGACATGGCCGACACCGCCGCCCTCGCTCCCGCGGACGCCGCCATCGCCCCGGTCATTTCCGAAGGCAGGGACGACCGCGCCCTGCATCGCAGGATCATGCTCGGCATCGCCGTGTTCCTCGCGGTGGCGCCGTTCGTGCTCTACCCCGTGTTCCTGATGAAGGTGCTGTGCTTCGGGCTGTTCGCGCTCGCGTTCAACCTTCTGCTCGGCTACGGCGGCCTGCTCTCCTTCGGGCACGCCGCGTATTTCGGGATGGCGAGCTATCTCTGCGCCTACGCGGCCAAGGTCTGGGGCCTGAGCCCGGAACTCGCGATCCTCTGCGGCACGCTGACGGCGGCGCTGCTCGGGCTGGTCTTCGGGGCGCTCGCGATCCGGCGCCAGGGCATCTACTTCTCGATGATCACGCTGGCGCTCGCGCAGATGGCGTTCTTCTTCTCGCTCCAGGCCAAGTTCACCGGCGGCGAGGACGGGATCCAGGCGGTGCCGCGCGGCGCCCTGTTCGGCACGATCAGCCTCGCCGACGACCGCGCACTCTACGGCCTCGTGGCTCTGGTGTTCATGGGCGGCCTGCTGCTGATCTATCGCATCATCCACTCGCCGTTCGGGCAGGTGCTGAAGGCGATCCGCGACAACGAGCCCCGCGCGATCTCGCTCGGCTACCGGGTGAACCAGTACAAGCTCGCGGTGTTCGTGCTCTCGGCGACGCTCGCGGGGCTCGCCGGCTCCACCAAGGCGATCGTGTTCCAGCTCGCCTCCCTCACCGACGTGCACTGGGCGATGTCGGGCGAGGTGGTGCTGATGACGCTGGTCGGCGGCATGGGCACGGTGTTCGGGCCGATCATCGGCGCGCTGGTGATCGTCACGATGGAGACCTACCTTGCGCAGTTCGGCGCCTGGGTGACGATCATCCAGGGCGTGGTCTTCGTGCTCTGCGTGCTGCTGTTCCGCGAGGGCATCGTCGGCCTGATCGCGCGGATCACCCGGCGTCCGCTGTGACCCGGGCCGGCGGAGGCGCGGGGAGGGTGGGCGCATGAGCCCGTTCGAAACCGGGCTCGACCGCTCGGCCGCGAACTGCGCGGCGCTGACGCCCGTGAGCTTCCTGGCGCGCGCCGCCGACGCCTTCGCCGACCGCTTGGCGGTGATCGACGGCGACCGGCGCCT
>NZ_VRUV01000258.1:0-6417 GCF_008039455.1 Methylobacterium sp. WL116 | reverse complement strand
GCCCTCGCCGGGGCCGCCCGCGCCCAATCCTACGGGCAGCGGGTCGCGGTGACGAGCGACGAGGGCAGGGCGGTCGCCAACTCGGTGCTGCCCGGCGAGATCACCGGGCAGATCGCGTCCCTGCGCGGCGTCACCTATGTCGGCCCGCGCGAGGCCGAGACGACGCTGTACGAGTTCTTCGACTTCAACTGCCCCTACTGCCGCAAGGCCGCCGCCGACGTGATCGCACTGCACGCCGCCGACCCGGCGCTTCGGATCGGCCTGGTACAGAACCCGATCCTATCGCCGCAATCGGCGCAGGCCGCCAAGGTCGCGCTGGCCGTCCAGCGCAAGCTCGGCTCCGAGGCCGCCTGGGCCTTCTACGGCCAGCTGCTCGGCAAGCCCGGCAAGATCGACGGCCCCGGCGCGCTCGCCGCCGGCACCGCGCTCGGCATCGCCGGCCCGGATCTGGAAACGATCGCCGACAGCGACGAGGTCCGCGAAGCGCTCAGGAGCCAGATGCGGATCGCGGCCGATCTCGGCCTCTACGCGACCCCGTCCTACGTGCTCGGCAATGCCGGCATCCTCGGCCATCCGGGCGCGCGCGCGATGGCGAAGATGATCGCCGCCACGCGCCGGTGCGATCGCCTCGCCTGCTGATCGACGCCTGCGGATCGCGGCTTTCGCGCAAGCTCGGCCGGGGCGCCGCGGCCGGCCGATCGCCTTGCGCGGCTCCGGTTGCCATGCTAGGCGGTCGCCGCGCCGGCCGAGGGATCTTCATGGTCCCCGACCGCCCGGCACAATCCCATTTCCCGACGGTCTCCGGCCCGGCGCCCTCAGTACGGCGCGGCCCGGTCGGAACCGAAGGGCCAAGGAACAAGAGAGAGCGACGGGTGGCGCAGAACGGTTCCGAGGGTTCCCTGGTCGGCGGCGTGTCGGGTCGATACGCCTCCGCCCTGTTCGATCTCGCCCGTGACGAGCGTCAGGTCGATGCGACGGCCGAGGGTCTGGAGCGCTTCGACGCCCTGCTTAAGGAGAGCGCCGATCTCCGCCGCCTCGTGCGCAGCCCGGTCTTCTCCGGCGAGGAGCAGGCCGCCGCGATCGGCGCGATCCTCGAGAAGGCCGGCATCACCGGCCTGGCCGCCAACTTCATCCGCCTCTCGGCCGCCAACCGCCGCCTGTTCGCGCTGCCCGGCATGATCTCCGCGTTCCGCAGCCTGGTGCGCGAGTCGAAGGGCATCGTCCGCGCCGAGGTCCGGGTGGCGGAGCGTCCCTCCGACGCGGTGCTGGAAGAGATCAAGGCGAGCTTGCGCGACGTCGCCAAGTCCGAGATCGACCTCGACCTGCACGTCGACCCGAGCCTGATCGGCGGCCTCATCGTCAAGATGGGCTCGCGCATGGTCGACGCCTCGCTCCGGACCAAGCTCAACGGCATCCGTCTCGCGATGCGGGAAGCGCGCTAGGCCGTCCGACAGGACGCTCCGGCTCCCGCCATCACACGTAAACACCTGATTCGAACGAACTGAAGGGCCCGACGATGGACATCCGCGCCGCCGAGATCTCCGCGATCCTGAAAGACCAGATCAAGAACTTCGGCGAGGAAGCCGAAGTCTCCGAGGTCGGCCAGGTCCTGTCCGTCGGCGACGGCATCGCCCGCGCCTACGGCCTCGACAACGTCCAGGCCGGCGAGATGGTCGAGTTCGAGTCGGGCGTGCGCGGCATGGCGCTCAACCTCGAGCAGGACAACGTCGGCATCGTGATCTTCGGCTCGGATCGCGACATCAAAGAAGGCCAGACCGTCAAGCGCACCGGCGCGATCGTGGACGTGCCGGTCGGCAAGGCCCTGCTCGGCCGCGTCGTGGACGGCCTCGGCAACCCGATCGACGGCAAGGGCCCGATCCAGTCCACCGAGCGTCGCCGCGTCGACGTGAAGGCGCCGGGCATCATCCCGCGCAAGTCGGTGCACGAGCCGATGGCGACCGGCCTCAAGGCCGTCGACGCCCTGATCCCGGTCGGCCGCGGCCAGCGCGAGCTGATCATCGGTGATCGCCAGACCGGCAAGACCGCGATCGTGCTCGACACGATCCTGAACCAGAAGCCCGGCCACGCCGCGGGCGGCGACGAGACCTCGAAGCTCTACTGCATCTACGTCGCGATCGGCCAGAAGCGCTCGACGGTGGCCCAGTTCGTGAAGGTCCTCGAGGACCAGGGCGCGATGGAGTACTCGATCGTCATCGCCGCCACCGCCTCGGACGCCGCGCCGATGCAGTTCATCGCGCCGTTCGCCGGCTGCGCCATGGGCGAGTACTTCCGTGACAACGGCATGCACGCCGTGATCTCGTACGACGATCTCTCCAAGCAGGCCGTGGCCTACCGCCAGATGTCGCTGCTGCTGCGCCGCCCGCCGGGCCGCGAGGCCTATCCCGGCGACGTGTTCTACCTGCACTCGCGCCTGCTCGAGCGCGCCGCCAAGATGGGCGATGCCGCCGGCAACGGCTCGCTGACCGCCCTTCCGGTCATCGAGACCCAGGCCAACGACGTCTCGGCCTACATCCCGACCAACGTGATCTCGATCACCGACGGCCAGATCTTCCTGGAGACCGACCTGTTCTACCAGGGCATCCGCCCGGCGGTGAACGTCGGCCTCTCGGTCTCGCGCGTCGGCTCCTCGGCCCAGACCAAGGCGATGAAGAAGGTCGCCGGCAAGATCAAGGGCGAGCTGGCGCAGTACCGCGAGATGGCGGCCTTCGCCCAGTTCGGCTCGGATCTCGACGCCTCGACCCAGCAGCTGCTCAACCGCGGCTCGCGCCTCACCGAGCTCCTGAAGCAGCCGCAATTCTCGCCGCTGAAGATGGAAGAGCAGGTCGCGGTGATCTACGCCGGCGTCAACGGCTACCTCGACAAGATGCCGGTGGCGAAGGTCCGCCCGTTCGAGGACGCGCTGCTCTCCGCGCTGCGCTCCAAGCACGCCGACCTGCTCTCCACCATCCGCGACTCGAAGGACCTGTCGGACGACAGCGCCGCCAAGCTGAAGAGCGTGGTCGAGGGCGTGGCCAAGTCGCTCGCGAACTGAGAACCCACCGCATCGGGCGCCCGGCGACGGGCGCCCGGTCGTGAACAGGCCCTGAGAGACCGGACCACCCGATGGCGAGTTTGAAGGATCTGCGCAACCGCATCACTTCGGTGAAGGCGACGCAGAAGATCACCAAGGCGATGCAGATGGTCGCCGCCGCGAAGCTGCGGCGCGCCCAGACGGCCGCCGAGAGCGGGCGGCCCTACGCCGAGAAGATGGCGGCCGTGCTCGGCAACCTCGCCGGGAACCTCGTCGGCGGCGTCGGCGCCCCGAAGCTGCTGGCCGGCACCGGCAAGGACCAGACGCACCTGCTGATCGTCTGCACCGGCGACCGCGGCCTGTGCGGCGCCTTCAACTCGTCGATCGCGCGCCTGGCGCGGGCCCATGCCGACAAGCTCACGGCCGAGGGCAAGACCGTCAAGATGATGACGGTCGGCAAGAAGGGCCTCGACCAGCTGCGCCGCCAGTTCCGCGAGCAGATCGTCGAGAGCCAGGACATCCGCGGCAACCGCCCGGTGGACTACCCCTTCGCCGCCGAGATCGCCGACAAGATCCTGACCCGGTACGAGGCCGGCGAGTTCGACGTCGCGACGCTGTTCTTCTCCGAGTTCCGTTCGGTGATCTCGCAGATCCCGACGGCGCAGCGGCTGATCCCGGCGGAGCTGCCCGAGGGCGTCGCCAGCACCACCGGCGCGCCGGCCGACTCGGCCCTGGAGTTCGAGCCGTCCGAGGAAGCGATCCTCGAGACGCTGCTGCCGAAGAACCTCACGGTTCAGGTCTACCGGGCGCTCCTGGAGAACGCGGCCTCCGAGCAGGGCGCCCGCATGAGCGCCATGGATTCCGCGACCCGCAACGCGGGCGAGATGATCAAGAAGCAGACGCTGATCTACAACCGCACGCGTCAGGCGATGATCACCAAGGAACTCATCGAGATCATCTCGGGCGCCGAAGCCCTCTAAGCGCCCTTCCCGGCGCACCGACCGCATACCTTTCAAGGGCACGCAATCATGGCAAACACCGCTCTCCCCGGCGCCGGCTCCAACAAGGTCGGCAAGATCACCCAGGTCATCGGCCCCGTCGTCGACGTCCAGTTCGACGGCCACCTGCCGGAGATCCTGAACGCGCTCGAGACCAAGAACAACGGCGCCCGCCTCGTTCTCGAAGTCGCCGCCCAGCTCGGCGAGAGCACCGTGCGCTGCATCGCGATGGACACTTCCGAGGGCCTGACCCGCGGGCAGGAATGCACCGACACGGGTTCGCCGATCATGGTGCCGGTCGGCCACAACACGCTCGGCCGCATCATGAACGTCATCGGCGAGCCGATCGACGAGGCCGGCCCGATCCAGTCCGACAGCCTGCGCGCCATCCACCAGCCGGCGCCGGACTACACCGACCAGTCGACCGAGTCGCAGATCCTCGTCACCGGCATCAAGGTGGTCGACCTGCTCGCCCCCTACGCCAAGGGCGGCAAGATCGGCCTGTTCGGCGGCGCCGGCGTCGGCAAGACCGTGCTGATCATGGAGCTGATCAACAACATCGCCAAGGTGCACTCGGGCTACTCGGTCTTCGCCGGCGTCGGCGAGCGCACCCGCGAGGGCAACGATCTCTACCACGAGATGATCGAGTCCAAGGTCAACATGGACCCGAAGGAGCATAACGGCTCGGCCGAGGGCTCCAAGTGCGCGCTGGTCTACGGCCAGATGAACGAGTCGCCCGGCGCCCGCTCGCGCGTCGCGCTCACCGGCCTCACCATCGCCGAGGACTTCCGCGACCAGGGCCAGGACGTGCTGTTCTTCGTGGACAACATCTTCCGCTTCACCCAGGCCGGCTCGGAAGTGTCGGCGCTGCTCGGCCGCATCCCGTCCGCGGTGGGCTACCAGCCGACGCTGGCCACCGACATGGGCGCCCTGCAGGAGCGCATCACCACCACTAACAAGGGCTCGATCACCTCGGTGCAGGCGATCTACGTGCCGGCCGACGATCTGACCGATCCGGCGCCTGCCGCCTCCTTCGCCCACTTGGACGCGACCACGACGCTGTCGCGCTCGATCGCCGAGAAGGGCATCTACCCGGCGGTGGACCCGCTCGACTCGACCTCGCGCATGCTCTCGCCGGCGATCCTCGGCGAGGAGCACTACGAGGTGGCCCGCAAGGTCCAGCAGACGCTGCAGCGCTACAAGTCGCTCCAGGACATCATCGCCATCCTCGGGATGGACGAGTTGTCGGAAGAGGACAAGCTGACCGTGGCCCGCGCCCGCAAGATCGAGCGCTTCTTCTCGCAGCCGTTCTCGGTGGCCGAGATCTTCACCGGCTCGCCGGGCATCCAGGTGCCGCTGGAAGACACCATCAAGGGCTTCAAGGGCCTCGTCGAGGGCAAGTACGACGACCTGCCGGAGGCGGCCTTCTACATGGTCGGCACCATCGAGGACGCCCAGGCCAAGGCCAAGAAGCTGAAGGCCGCCTGAGGTCTTGAACGGCAAGATCATCCTTCTGGTCGTCGGCCTCCTGGCCGGCGGCCTCGTCGGCTACGTCACGCGGCCCGAGGCGGCCGAGCTCAAGATCGGGCCGCTCTCGGTCGAGGTGCAGGGCGACCGCCCGGCCGGCACCCGGGGCGGCGAGCTGACCACCGGTCAGATGCAGCATATCGGCCTGTTCGCCAGCATCGGCGCTCTGGTCGGCTTCGGCCTCGGCTTCGCCACGGACCGGCGCAGGGCCTAACCTCTCAGGTCGGCACGCAGCCTTCAGCAGGCCGCGTGCCGGGAATGACAAACGTCGGGATTCCGAGCGCATGGCCACCTTCCACTTCGATTTCGTCGGCCCCGAGCGGTCGCTGTATTCCGGCGAGGTCGAGTCGGTGCAGCTTCCCGGCACCGAGGGCGAGATGACCGTCCTCGCCGGCCACGCTCCGGTGCTGACCTCACTCCGCGTCGGTGTGATCGTGGTCACCGAGCGCGCCAACAGCGGCAAGCGCATCTACGTCCGCGGCGGCTTCGCCGACATCGGCCCGACCGGGGTGACGGTGCTGGCCGAGCGCGCGGCGCCGATCGAGGAGCTGACCCCGGAATCCCTCGACCGCGACATCGAGGCGGCCGAGCTGCAGCGCGACGCCACCGAGGACCTGCAGAAGCGCGAGGAGCTGAACGGCCAGATCGTCCAGCTCCAGGAGACCAAGAACCTCCTCAAGCTCTGAGCCGTTCGCCGCTCTCGGCCGAGGCTACCGAAGCCCGCTCGAACCGCCGTCACCGGTGCGGTTCGGCGGGCTTTTCCATGTCGAGGACGTGCGCGATCAGCGCCTCGGCCGCTTCCGGGCCAACGGGACAGCCCTGGTCGAGCCAGCGCCGGCGCGCCGCCGCCAGGGCGAGCCC
>NZ_VRUV01000257.1:0-6422 GCF_008039455.1 Methylobacterium sp. WL116 | reverse complement strand
CCCCGGCTGGACCCCGGCGGCCCTGGCCGACGCGCCGCTCGGCCGCTCGCATCGCTCGGTCGCCGGCAAGGCCAAGCTCCGCCGGGCGATCGACCTGACCCGCGACGTGCTGCGCGTGCCGGCCGACTACCGCATCGGCATCGTCCCGGCCTCCGACACCGGCGCCGTCGAGATGGCGATGTGGTCGATGCTCGGGCCGCGGACCGTGGAGGTGGCGGCCTGGGAGGCGTTCGGCTCGGAGTGGGTCACCGACGCGTTGAGGCAGCTCAAGATCAGCCCGCGCATCCACCAGACGCCCTACGGCGTGCTGCCCGACCTGTCGGCGATCGACACGAAGCACAACGACGTGGTTTTCACCTGGAACGGCACCGCCGCCGGGGTGAAGGTGCCGAACGGCGACTGGATCGCCGCCGACCGCGAGGGGCTGACGATCTGCGACGCGACCTCGGCCGCCTTCGCCCAGGCGCTCGACTGGGACAAGCTCGATGTGATGACCTTCTCCTGGCAGAAGGTGATGGGCGGCGAGGCGGCGCACGGCATGCTGGTGCTCTCGCCCCGCGCCGTCGCCCGCCTCGAGAGCCACGTCCCGGCCTGGCCGCTGCCGAAGGTGTTCCGCCTGACCAAGGGCGGAAAGCTGATCGAGGGGATCTTCTCCGGCGACACCATCAACACGCCCTCCATGCTCGCGGTCGAGGACTACCTCGACACGCTGGCCTGGGCGCAGGACCTCGGCGGGCTCGACGCCCTGCATGCGCGGGCGGACGGCAACGCGCGGGTGATCCACGACTGGGTCGCGCGCACGCCCTGGATCGCCAACCTCGCGGTCGACCCGGCGACGTATTCCAACACCGGCGTGTGCCTCGTCATCGCCGATGCCGACGTGCTGGCGCTGGGCGACGCGGTGGTGGAGCGCGTGGCCAAGGGCATCGTCGAGATGCTGGAGCGCGAGGGCGTGGCCCTCGACATCGGCGCCTACCGCGACGCGCCGCCCGGCCTGCGCATCTGGTGCGGCGGCACGGTGGAGCGGAGCGACCTCGAGGCGCTGACGCCCTGGCTCGACTGGGCCTTCGCCCGGGAGAAGGCGGCCCTGACGCAGGCGGCGTAGGAACGCGGCCCGCGCGCCACCCGGCAGCGCGCCAACGAAAACGGGCGGCCCGATCGGGCCGCCCGTTTTCGTTGGCGTGGTGGATGCGGGACCGTGAGGACGGCCCCGCAGGCTGCCGGGATCAGAAGGTGATGCCGGTCTCGACCATGTAGCGGTCCTGCGAGGTGCGGTTGCCGGTGCGGCCGAAGCCGGTGCCGAGGGTGCCGGCCGCCAGGCTGCCGCGGGTGATGTCGTAGAGCTCGACCCGCGAGTACTCGCCGCGGAGGAAGTACTGGCCGAAGGTGAAGGTCGGCGTGACGGTGAAGGAGAGCGCCTCGCTGCCGGCGCCGTAGAGGACGGAGGTGTCGGGGAACAGGCTCAAGCGGTTTCCGCTCTGGGCGATGTACTCGAAGCGGCCGGCCAGGGCGAAGTTGTCGGTGAAGGCGTAGCTCGCGAGGATCGCGCCGCCGAAGGTCTCGGCGCCGTTGAGCCCGAGGGCGGCGTTGCGCTCGACGTTGGTGTACTGGATGTAGGGCGTCACGATCCAGGGGCCGGCCGAGTAGGTGTAGTTCAGGCTGATGATGCTGCTGTTCTGCAGCGACAGGGGCGTGGCGTACTGGAAGCGCAGGCTCTGCAGGCCGGAATTGAAGCTGCTGAAGTGCGTGCCGCCGTTGATGCCGATCGTGTTGGCGTCGTCGATCTTGTAGGTGATCAGGCCGGTGATCCAGTTGAGCTCACCCGAGAAGAACCCGTCGGTCGCCGCCAGCGAGGCCGCCCACGGGCCGCTGGCGTAGTTCACCTGGACGCCCTGGTTGATCACGTTCTCCTGGTTGAACAGCAGGCCGCGGGAGATGTTCAGGTTCTGGAAGGTGAACGGCAGCTCCGAGCCGATGTTGGTCGGCATGCGGCCGCCCTGGAGCGACCACTCGTCGTTGATCTGGTACTTGCCGAACGCGATCGAGACCGGGGTGAAGAGCAGGTCGGTCTGGTCGAAGGCGCTGTAGATCGGCGCGCCGAGGCCGGGGATCGTGTAGGCGCCGACCGCGACGTAGAACTGGAACGGGCCGTCGGCCTTCTGGATGAAGCCCTGCAGGTTCGAGAAGTCGACGCGCCCGGCGCGGTCGGCGGGAACGCCGGGCGGCGTGACCGCGGTGTTGAACGGGTTGGTCTGCGTGTAGGCGTAGCCGGTCACCGCGCCGCCGACGTAGATCTCGCCGATGCCGCCGATGGTGAAGCAGCTCGGGTTCGGGTTCTGCTTGATGACGCCGCCGTAGGCCGGGAAGGTGATCGCGACCTTGCAGGCCTCGGGGACCGGGGGCGGAGCGGGCTTGGCCGACAGGTCGGCGGCCGACACCTGTCCGACGCAGAGCAGCGTGGCGATCGACGCCGTGGCGCCCTGGAGGAACAGCTTCAAGGTCATAGTCCGAGCCCCGTTTGTTTTTTGCTGCGGCCAAGGTGCCGAAAGTTCCCACCCTCCGCAAAAACAACTTTCGGGCAATTGCCTACGAAACGGGCAATCGCGGCCGCAGCCGCCCCAAGCTCAAGATGTGTTGCCGTCGCACCACAACCAGTCGGCCCATCCGGCGTGGATCATCCGGAATTCCGTGCGTCTTCGTTAACGGATCGTTACCAAGCGCCGCCGGACCGGGCCGGATCGACTGCATCGGCGAATCGCTCGACGATCGAGGACTGATCCTGGACTTGGTCGCGAGCCTCGGGACACGTTGCACGCATCGGCTTGGTTCGAGACGCCTCCGGACGAAGGACCGGATCCCCCGACCGCTGCCCCGCGACCGCCTCGGGGATGGCCGTCACGAAAGAAGCCCCGGTGCGGGGCACCGGGGCTTCGTCGGCGTCACGGGGACGTCGATGGATCAGTAATTGTAGGCGCGCTCGCCGTGATCGGCGATGTCGAGGCCCTCGCGCTCCTCGTCCTGGGTCACGCGCAGGCCGATCGTCAGGTCGACGAGCTTGTACAGGATCGCCGAGCCGATGCCCGACCACAGCAGGGTGAGGCCGACGGCCTCGGCCTGGATGATGAACTGGCTCATCATGTCGTAGGTGCCGAGAACCATCTCGCCGGGCTTGGTCGCGTAGTCGGGGATGCCGACGCCGCCGAGCTTCGGATCCACCAGGATGCCCGTCGCCAGGGCGCCGAGGATGCCGCCGATGCAGTGGACGCCGAACACGTCGAGCGAGTCGTCGTAGCCGATCGCGTTCTTCACGGTGGAGCACATCACGAAGCAGACGCCGCCGGCGACGAGGCCGAGGACGATCGAGCCCATCGGGCCGGCGAAGCCCGAGGCCGGGGTGACGGCGACGAGGCCGGCGATGGCGCCGGAGACCATGCCGAGCAGCGACGGCTTGCCCTTCATCGCCCACTCCACGAACAGCCAGGAGACCGCCGCCGCCGCGGTCGCGACGAAGGTGTTGATCATGGCGAGCGCCGTGGTGCCGTTCGACTCGAGGTTGGAACCGGCGTTGAAGCCGAACCAGCCGACCCAGAGCAGCGAGGCGCCGATCATGGTCATGGTCAGCGAGTGCGGGGCGAGCAGGTCACGGCCGTAGCCGATGCGCTTGCCGAGCATCAGGCAGCCGACGAAGCCGGCGATGCCCGCGTTGATGTGCACGACGGTGCCGCCGGCGAAGTCGAGGGCGCCCTTCTTGAACAGGAAGCCCGCATCGGCGTTGACGGCGTCGAGCGCGTCCTGCGCGGTCTTCTTGGCCGCGTCGTCGGTCGCCATGGCGAGCGCCTTGGCGGCGTTGCCGACCGCGTCCGGGCCGCCCCAGTACCAGACCATGTGCGCCATCGGGAAGTAGATCAGCGTCACCCAGAGGATGGTGAACACCACGAGCGCCGAGAACTTCATCCGCTCGGCGAAGGCGCCGACGATGAGGGCCGGGGTGATCATCGCGAACGTCATCTGGAAGCAGATGTAGACGTATTCCGGGATGACGACGCCGTTGGAGAAGGTGGCGACGGTCGAGTTCGGGTCAACGCCCTTCAGGAACGCCTTCGAGAAGCCGCCGACGAAGTCGTTGATGGTGCCGCCGTTGGTGAAGGCGAGGCTGTAGCCGTAGAACACCCACAGCAGGCAGACGATCGAGACGATCGCGAAGACCTGGGTCAGGACGGAGAGCATGTTCTTGGTGCGCACGAGGCCGCCGTAGAACAGCGCCAGGCCCGGCACGCTCATCATCAGCACGAGGGCCGACGAGATCAGCATCCAGGAGGTGTCGCCCTTGTTGGGCACCAGGGCGACGGGCGCGGGCGCCGAGGCCGCTTCCGGCACCGGCGTCTGCGCGAGGGACGGCTCGACGAGGACCAGGGCGAGCGCGGCCCCTCCCAGTCCGAGCGCGAGGGCGTTGCGAAGTTTCATGGACACGAGACTCCCGGGTCGCGGTGCTGTCAGGATTGTTGCGAGGCAGAAATGGGTGGTGAGGGCGGCGGCCCTCGCGGGCCGGCTCAGAGCGCGTCGGCGTCGGTCTCGCCGGTGCGGATCCGGACGGCCTTCTCCAGCGGCATGACGAAGATCTTGCCGTCGCCGATCTGGCCGGTGCGGGCGGCGCCCGCGATGGCGTCGATCACCGTGCTGGTCAGGTCGGCGGCGACCGCGACCTCGATCTTCAGCTTGGGCAGGAAGCTCACGGCGTATTCCGCGCCGCGGTAGATCTCGGTGTGGCCCTTCTGGCGGCCGTAGCCCTTGACCTCGGTCACCGTCAGGCCGTGCACGCCGATGCCGGTCAGTGCGTCGCGCACCTCCTCCAGCTTGAACGGCTTGATGATGGCCATCACGATCTTCATGCTTGGCGCCCCCTGCGTGGGTTGGGAACCGTGTGCCGCAGCCGACGCTCGGCAGGGGGTTCCGGTCCAGGATGGTCGCGCAGGATCCGAATGACCCCGCGATCGCCGGGCCCTCATTCAAGGACTATGCCAGCGCCGAACTTTTTGGGAACCTTTTCACGCGACCGCCGGATGCACACGCTTTGGTCGCGAACTGGCGCCGGGACGGGCTCAAGCTGAGCAGTAATCGCACACAAAACGGGCAAATGCTCATCAGAAGCGCAGTAATTCGGCGCGTGCGGCGGCCTGCCGGCGGTTTGACGCCAAACTAGGCCGGCCGCGGGCGGATCAGGCCCTCCTGCGCCACCGACGCCACCAGCGTCCCGTCGCGCGCGAAGATCTGGCCGCGGGCGAACCCCCGCGCGCCGGCGGAATTGGGGCTGTCCTGGGCGTAGAGCAGCCACTCGTCGGCCCGGAACGGGCGGTGGAACCACAGGGCGTGGTCGAGGCTCGCCGACTGGATGTCGGCATCGAACACCGAGCGCCCGTGGACGATCAGCGTGGCATCGAGCAGCGTCATGTCGGACGCGTAGGCGAGCACCGCCTGGTGGATCGCCGGATCGTCGGGGAGCTGCGAGGCCGCGCGCAGCCAGACGTTGCACAGCGGCGCCTGCGGCCCGCCTTCGAGATAGCGTCGCAGGTCGACCGGCTTCAGCTCGATCGGGCGCGGACGGCCGAAATAGCCGGCCACCGCCGCGGGGATGCCGGGCATGCCCCTGGCGAGCAGGGACTTGGTGTCGGGCAGCGATTCCGGGGGCGGCGCGTCGGGCATCGCCGCCTGGTGGGCGTGGCCGGCTTCCGTCACCTGGTACGAGGCGGTCATCGCGAAGATCGCGCGCCCGTGCTGGATCGCCTTGACCCGGCGCGTGGTGAAGCTCTGCCCGTCGCGGATGCGCTCGACCTCGTAGACGATCGGGACGCTCGGGTCGCCGCCGAGCAGGAAGTAGGCGTGGAGCGAGTGCGGCGCGCGGGCGCTCGGCACCGTCCGGGTCGCGGCGACCAGCGCCTGACCCACCACCTGCCCGCCGAACACCCGCTTCCAGCCGTTCCGCGGGCTGACGCCGCGGAACAGGTCGGTCTCCAGCCGCTCGAGGTCGAGGATGGCGAGAAGCTCGGCGACGATGCCGGAATCGGTCGGCGGGACGGGATCGGTCGGCATGGCTGTGCGGCGGGCTTTCGGGGCGAGGAGGCGTCCGCCATAGCATCCGCGCGGCCTGCCTCGCCATCGGGCTCGCGGTGCGACCGCGCTTCCCTGCGCCCGCCGGACGAGCCCGCGCGTTGCCTGCGGGCGGAAGCGGTGTCACTTCCTCGCGCGAGGGAACGATGAGGACGAGGCGATGAGGGGTTCGACGACCCGCCCGGGCAGCCGCCACCTGCTGCTCGCGGGCGCAGGCATCCCGGGCCTGTCGCTGGCCCTGGCGCTGAGCCAGGCGCACGGCGACGCGCTCGCCGTCACGGTCTGCGATCCGGGCCTTCCGCGCGCGGCCGAGCGGC
>NZ_VRUV01000256.1:0-6454 GCF_008039455.1 Methylobacterium sp. WL116 | reverse complement strand
ACCTACGGGCGCCCTGCGGCGCGACGCGCCCGTAGGTCGCCTCGGCCAGGCGCCGAACCTCGTCGGGCGTCACGTCGCCGGCGACCACCAGGATCGCGTTCTCGGGGGTGTAGAAGCGCTTGTAGTAGTCGAGGGCGTGGCCGCGGTTCAGCTCCTCGATCTCGTGCATCCAGCCGATGATCGGGATGCCGTAGGGATGGTGCACGAAGAGCGAGGCGGCCATCGCCTCCGAGAGCTGGGCCGACGGGTCGGTCTCGACCCGCATGCGGCGCTCCTCGAGCACCACGTCGCGCTCCGGCGCCACCACCGCGTCGTCGAGGACGAGGCCTGTCATGCGGTCGGCCTCGAACGCCATCATCGTGTCGAGGTTGTCGCGGGCGACGCGCTGGAAATAGGCGGTGTAGTCGTAGGAGGTGAAGGCGTTCTCCTGGCCGCCGAGGCCGGAGACGGCCTTGGAGAAGGCGCCGACCGGGTGCTTCTCGGTGCCCTTGAACATCAGGTGCTCGAGGAAGTGGGCGATGCCCGACTGGCCGAGCGGATCGTCGGCCGAGCCGTTGCGATACCAGATCATGTGGGTGACGACGGGCGCGCGGTGATCGGGCACCACCACCACGTCAAGGCCGTTGTCGAGGGTGAAGGCCGACACCTCCGGCCCGCCGGCTTCCGAGCGCCCGAACGGCGCCGCCTCGGCGCGTCCCGCATTCGCGAAACGGCCGCCGGCCGGGAACAGGGTGGGCGTCGCCTTCCTGAGCAGATGCATTCCGTCTTCCCTCGTGCGGCCCCGAGGGACCGTCCGTTTCTGGTTCGATGCGGGGCTCCGAGCGCGCCGGCATCGTCTTAAATGGCACGTCCCGTATCTAAATTGGCAAGTCCCGTACCGGATTTGCCAGTCCCGGTCCCGTGCGGAACCGAGACGCGCCGTGTGTCACATCCGCACCTCAGCGCGCCCGCTGCTCACGCAGATAGACACCCGGATCGGCTTCGTCGCGCTCGCGGGTCGGGTTGTTGATCGGGTCGGTGGTGTTGCGGACGATCTTCCGCGGCGGCTGGCGATAGCCCTTGGGCGGGTCGGTGAGCACGTCGCGCGACGGCTCGGCCGCCGCCGGCTCCGTCTTCTCGTTGCCGATCCCCCGGATCAGGTCGAGCGGGTTGACCCAAGAATCCTCGCGGCTGTTCTCGCCGGGCTTGCGCTCGATCTCGCGGGTCAGGTTGGCGTCGGCGCGCCGGCCGGACCGCATCTCGTCGATCGAGAGCGTCGCGTTGTTGTCCTCGTAGCGACCCTGCGCCTGGCTGCCCTTGGGCAGACGGCGCTCGGCGGCGGCGCGCTCGCGCTCGACCACCTCGGGTTCCTTGGGCCATTGCGCCGAGGCGGCGCCGGCGCGGGGCGCCGGAAGGGACTTCCCGTCGAGCTTGGGCGGCATCACCAGCGGCGCGCGCTCGCGATACTCGATCGGCGCCTGCGGCTTCTCGAGAAGGCCGATGCCGCTCAAGGTGTTGCGCAGCAATTCGCCCGTTTCCTGGGCCTGGACCGCCGACGGCAGGGCGATCGCCGCCGCCGCCATGAGAATGAGCTCCCGATACCCGATCATGATGCCCCGCAGCTTGCCCACCGATGCCCGATCCCCGTTCCGGGGTTCTCGAAGCGGCCGCACGGTTGACGGCCTGATCCGGCGCTTCGGGTCTGGGACCGGTTTCCGGCGATCGTATGGCGCCTTGACCGCTCCCGGCCAGCCGCCGGCGACAGGTGGCTGTGGATGTGGTCTCCCGGTCACGCCGGCGGCGGCTCGCCCGGCAGGCCGGGGCGCCGCTCCGGCAGCACGCTGTCGAGGATCAGCCCGACGACGCCCGCCACGATCGCCGCGTCGGCGATGTTGAACACGTACCAGGACCAGGCCCCGGCATGCAGGTGGACGAAGTCGAACACCGCGCCGTAGGCCGCCCGGTCGATCGCGTTGCCGAGCGCGCCCCCGGCGATCAGCCCGAGCGCGGTCGCGAGCAGGCGCGAACCGGTGCGGGTCATCCACACGCTGAGGCCGAGGGCCGCCGCGAGCGACAGCGCCACCAGCAGCCAGCGGCCGATGCCGCCCTCTTGCTGGAACAGGCCGTAGGACACGCCCCTGTTCCAGACCACAACGAACTCGGCGTAGGGGCCGAAGCGCCAGGGCTGGGTCAGCACCAGGTCGGTACCGAAGTAGAGCCCCAGCTTCGAGGCCTGATCGAGGATCAGCGTCGTGAGCAGGGCGAGGAGTCCGAGGCGCACGGGCGTCATCGGGTAGCCCCATCTTCCGTCGCGACGGCGACGGAACGCGGACGGGTCGCGAACGGGGTTCCCCCACCCTCCCCGTCATCCCGGGGCGCTGTTGCGCAGATCCGGGAAGACCGGATCGGATCCGCGGCGGTGCGCGCCGCGCCGGCCACGCGCTCCCCTGTCCCGACCCGCTTCGCGGGCCACCCTCCCCCGCAGAGGGGGGAGAGAGACGGTTCCGATCCGCTCACGCCGCGCTCGCGGCCGCGTGCGCCGCGTCCCACTCCCGCAGGGCGCGGGCGTCGCGGGGCGTGACGTCGGGATAGTCCGGATCGTTGCCGACCTCCGGCGTGACGCGCCAGGATCGCGCGCATTTCCGGCCCTCGGCGCGCGCCGGCACCACGGCGACGCCCTTGACCTCGTCGAGGCGGAACGCGTCGGCCGGTCCCTCCCCGGCCTCGACCCGGATCGCGGAGGTGATGCAGACGTCGGCGAAGTCGACGCCGTCGATGGCGGCCAGAAGCTCGGGATCGGCGATGGAGACCACGGGGGCCGCCTCCAGGCTCGCGCCGATGCGCTTGGCGGCCCGCTCGATCTCCAGCGCGCCGGTCACGACCCGGCGGACGCGACGGATCTTCTGCCAGCGCGCGGCCAGCCCGTCGTCGCGCCAAGCCTCGGGCGTCTCCGGCAGGGTCTGCAGGTGGACCGACCCGGTCTCCGACGGGAACCGGTCGAGCCAGGCCTCCTCGGCGGTGAAGGCGAGGACCGGGCTCAGCCAGATCACGACGCGGCGGAAGGCCTCGTCGATCACCTGAAGCGCGGCCCGGCGGGCGACCGACGAGGCCGGGTCGCAGTACAGGGCGTCCTTGCGCACGTCGAAGTAGAACGACGACAGGTCGCCGGTCAGGAAGTTGTTCAGCAGCGCGACCACCCGCTTGGTGTCGAAGGTGCGGTAGGCCTCGCGGATTTCGCCGTCGAGCTCGAGCAGCCGATGCAGCACGAAGCGCTCGAGTTCCGGCATCTCCGCCACCGGCACGTTGTCGCCCGCCACGCGGTGGGCGAGCGAGCCGAGCATCCAGCGCAGGCTGTTGCGCAGCTTCCGGTAGGTCTCGGCGAAGGTCTTGATGATCTCCGGGCCGATGCGCAGGTCGTCGGTGTAGTCCGACGCCGCGACCCACAGGCGCAGGATGTCGGCGCCGGAATCCTTGATGATGCTCTGCGGCGCGACGACGTTGCCCTTCGACTTCGACATCTTCAGGCCCTTGGCGTCGAGGACGAAGCCGTGGGTCAGCACCGTGTCGTAGGGCGCGCGGCCGCGCGTGCCGGCCGATTCGAGCAGCGAGGACTGGAACCAGCCGCGGTGCTGGTCCGACCCCTCCAGGTACATCACCGTGTCCTGCCCGCCGTCACGCCGGCGCACGACGTTGGCGAGACCCGGGAACGCCTCTGGATCGTCGAGGACGAAGGCGTGGGTCGAGCCGGAGTCGAACCACACATCGAGGACGTCGGTGACCTTCTCGTACGCCGCCGGGTCGTGGTCGGGAGCGAGGAAGCGGGCACCGTCGGCATCGGTGAACCACGCGTCCGCGCCTTCCGCCGCGAAGGCGGCGACGATGCGGGCGTTCACGCCCGCGTCGCGCAGCACCTCGCCGGTGCCCTTTCTCACGAACACGGTGATCGGCACGCCCCAGGCGCGCTGGCGGGAAACCACCCAGTCCGGCCGGTTGCCGACCATGCCGTTGATCCGGTTCTTGCCCTGCGGCGGCACCCACTGGGTGTCCTCGATCGCCTGCAGGGCGACCTCGCGCAGCGTCCGGTCGCCGAGCGACTCCACCGCCTTGTCCATGGCGATGAACCATTGCGGCGTGTTGCGGAAGATCACCGGCTTCTTCGAGCGCCAGGAATGCGGGTAGCTGTGCTTGAGCCGGCCCGACGCCACCAGCGTCCCCGCTTCCTGGAGCGCGGCCATCACGGCCCTGTTGGCGTCGCCCTTCTCGCCCTTGTCGGTGAGGACGCGCTTCCCCTCGAAACCCGGCGCATCCTTGGTCAGCGCGCCGTCGGCATCGACCGTGTAGGGGATCCGGGTCTCGATGCCGCGCTCGGCGAGCGCGCGGCCGTTGGCCATCCAGACCTCGAAATCCTCGCGGCCGTGGCCCGGCGCGGTGTGGACGAAACCGGTGCCGGCCTCGTCGGTGACGTGGTCGCCGTCGAGCATCGGCACGGCGAAGTCGTAGCCGCGGCCGGCGAGCGGGTGGGACAGGGTGAGGCCGGCGAGCTCGGCCGGGCTCACGTCGCGCAGGCGCTCGTGTCCTGCGACGCGCGCGGCCTCGAAGACGCCCGCGGCAAGACCGTCCGCCAGCAGGTAGGTCTGGCCGACCTTGGCCCAGTTGTCCTCGGCGGCCTCGGTGACGCGATAGAGGCCGTAGGCAACGCGCTTGGAGTAGGCGACCGCTCGGTTGCCGGGCATGGTCCAGGGCGTCGTGGTCCAGATGACGACGCGGGCGTCGGTCAGGTCGGCGACGGCGCCTTCGCGCACCGGGAAGGCGGCGAAGATGGTATCGCTGACGTGGTCCTCGTACTCGACCTCGGCCTCGGCGAGCGCGGTCTTCTCGACCACCGACCACATCACCGGCTTCGAGCCGCGATAGAGCTGCCCGCTCATCGAGAACTTGATCAGCTCGGCGGCGATCGCCGCTTCCGCCGGATAGGCCATGGTGGCGTAGGGATGGTCCCAATCGCCGGTGACGCCGAGGCGCTTGAACTCCGCGCGCTGCACGTCGAGCCAGTGGCCGGCGAACGTTCGGCATTCCTGGCGGAACTCGATGACCGGCACGTCGTCCTTGTTGCGGCCCTTGGCGCGGTACTGCTCCTCGATCTTCCACTCGATCGGCAGGCCGTGGCAGTCCCAGCCCGGCACGTAGTTCGCGTCGAAGCCGAGGCCGCCCATGGAGCGGACGATCACGTCCTTGAGGATCTTGTTCAGCGCTGTGCCGATGTGGATGTTGCCGTTGGCGTAGGGCGGCCCGTCGTGCAGCACGAATTTCGGCCGTCCGGCGGCCTGCGCGCGAAGCTGGCCGTAGAGGTCGGTCGTGCTCCAGCGCTCCAGCAGCAGCGGCTCGCGGGTCGGCAGGCCCGCCCGCATCGGAAAATCGGTCTGCGGCAGGTAGAGGGTCTTCGAATAGTCGCGGCCGGCCGGGGCTTCGGCTTGGGTCTCGTCGGTCATGGGGTCGGGCGTCCTGGATACGGGCGGCGCGCGTGCGGGCTCTGCGGAGGCCCGCGCCTGTCACGGCGCTAGGGGCGAAGGAAGCGGTGGCTCCCGTGACGATCCCGGCCTCCGCGCAGCCGCGCGGGCGCGGCGCTCACGCGGCGGCCGGGCCCATAATTCGAAGACGGAGACAGGCGTCGGCGCTGCGCATGGGCGGCGTTCTAGCAGCGGGCGCGAGCGGAGGCCAGCGGATGCGCGTGTGCCGCGAAGCGATGCCGATTCACCACATCGCCACGCCGCATCCCGAGCCGCTGCCACCAAATCGCGGCGCGTTCGTTGCCATCCCACGCGATCCGCCGCGCCGGCCTGCCCGGGCGGGTCCGAGACGCGACGGATTATCAAGACAGGGTGCACGCCATGAGACATCTCCTGATCGCCGCGACGCTCGCCGTTTCCGCCTTCGCCATCGCCGGCCCCGCGCAGGCGCAGGGCCTCGTCGGCGGCGTGCAGCGCGGCTCGGCCGAGGGCAACCGCGTCGGCGGGCCGGTGGGCGGCGTGGTCGGCGGAGCGGTCGGCGGTGCCGTCGGAACGGTCAACGGCGCGCTCGGGATCGATCCCGGCCGGCGCGCCTACCGCACCGACCTGCGCTCGCGCCGCGCCGTCCGGCATCATCGCCGCCACCACCGCTGAGACGTCGGGGTCCGGCCCGGACTGAAAGCGTCCGGCCCGGATTGAAAGCCGTTTCCGCCTCGATCCGGAGCCGGATCTAGGAAAATTGCGACCTTTCGCGGTTTCGCCCGTTGACCCGTCACGGACCCGGAGCCAGCCGATCGCGCGGCCGGGACATTCTCGAAACTCGATCAAGGATCCGACACCATGAAGACATTGCTGATCGCCACGACCCTCGTGCTCTCGCCGCTGGCCCTCTCCGCCACGGCGCAGGCCCAGGGCACCGTCCGCGGCGCCGAGCGCGGCGTCGAGGACGGCAACCGCGCGGCCGGCCC
>NZ_VRUV01000255.1:0-6455 GCF_008039455.1 Methylobacterium sp. WL116 | reverse complement strand
CCTGCGCCGGCCTTCGGGCCGCCCTTGGCGACGCCGACCAGGGCCGGGCGCAGGGTCCGGTCGCCGATGACGTAGCCCGACTGGACCACCTGCACGACGGTGCCGGCCGGCACCTCCGGGTCGGGCACCTCGAACATCGCCTGGTGGCGGTTCGGGTCGAAGCGCTGGCCCTTGGGCTCGACCACCTTCACGCCGTGGCGCTCCAGGGTCTTGGCGAGATCCCGCTCGGTCAGCTCGATGCCGTCGATCAGGCCCTTCAGGGCGCCCTCGGCCGAGGCCCGCGCCTCGGCCGGGACGCTGTCGAGCGCGCGGCGGATGTTGTCGGCGACGTTGAGCACGTCGCGGGCGAAGTTGGTGACCGCGTAGGTCCGGCCGTCGGCGACCTCGCGCTCGGTCCGGCGGCGCAGGTTCTCCATCTCGGCCAGCGTGCGCAGCGTGCGGTCCTTCAGCTCGTCGCGCTCGGCGGTCATCGCCGCGAGCTTCGCGTCGGCGGCCGACCCGTCCTGGGACGCGGGGGCGTCGTGCGGCGCCTCGTGCGCCACGCCGGCGCCGGCCTCGACCGTGCTCTGGCGCGGGTCGTCATGCTGCATGTCGTTGCTCGTCATCGCGAAAAGGGCTCGCCGGGTGATTTCGGGGTCGGCGTTGATATCAGGCGCGCGGGCCGCGAAATCAACCCGGCGAAGCACATCACGCCTCCCGCGGCGGCGGCGCGGCGACGAGCGCCTCCAGCCCCTCCGCCTTCATCACCGCCACGTCGCCGGCGAAGACCTCCATCACCGCGCTGCGGATCGCCGCCTGGCGGTCGGGCTGGGTGACGCGGGTGCCGGTCAGGTCGGTGACGTAGAACACGTCCACCGCCCGCTCGCCGAAGGTCGCGACATGCGCCGAGGTGATGTTGAGGTTGAGGCGGTTCAGCGCCGTGGTCAGCTCGTAGAGCAGGCCCGGCCGGTCGAGGCCGGTGACCTCGACCACCGTCTCGCGGCTGGACAGCGCGTTGTCGATCGCCACGTCCGGCGGGACCAGGAAGGTCTTGGCCCGGCCGGTGGAGGGCGGGTGCTTGTCGGCCACGAGCTCGGCGATCTTGATCTCGCCCTTGAGCGAGCGCTCGATCGAGGCGGTGATGCGCCGGCCGCGGCGCATCTCGTCCTCGTCGCGCTCGAAGGCGCGGGAGATGAAGATCGAATCGAGGGCGAAGCCGTCGCTGGTGGTGAAGGCCTGGGCGTCGACGATGTTGCCGCCGGCCGCCGCGCAGGCCCCGGTGACGATGGCCAGCAGCCGCGGGTGGTCGGGCGAGTACACCGTCAGCTCGGTGACGCCGCGGACCGGATCGGTCTCGACGTCGGTGGCGCTGGTGCGGCCGGCCTCGATCGCCTGGCGGATGAAGCCGGCGTTCTTGAACTGGCGCACGCCGTCGACCTTCAGCCAGTAGGCCTGGTTGTGGCGCGCGGCGTAGGCGTCGAACACCTCCGACGACCAGTCGGGCAGCTGCTCGCGCAGGCCCATCTGGATCAGCCGGACGCGGTCGGTGCGGGCGATCTCGGAATGGCCGCCCGACAGCACCACCTCGGTCTCGTCGTAGAGGGTGCGGATCAGCGTGCCCTTCCACGCGGTCCAGACGCCGGGGCCGACGGCGGTGATGTCGGCGACGGTGAGGATCGTCAGCAGGCGCAGGCGCTCCAGCGTCTGCACCACGGCGGCGAACTTCTCGATGGTCTTCGGATCCGAAAGGTCGCGGCTCTGGGCGGTCATCGACATCAGGAGATGGTGCTCGACGAGCCAGGCCACCGTCTCGGTCTCGGCCTGGGTCAGGCCGAAGCGCGGGCACAGCTTCTGCGCGATCGCCGCGCCGGCGATCGAGTGGTCCTCGGGCCGGCCCTTGGCGATGTCGTGGAGCAGGATCGCCACGTAGAGCGCGCGCCGGTTGTGGATCGCGTTGACCAGGCGCGAGACCAGCGGGAACTGCTCCTCGGTGCGCCCGGAATCGATCGCCGCGAGCACGCCGAGCGAGCGCAGCAGGTGCTCGTCCACCGTGAAATGGTGGTACATGTTGAACTGCATCATCGCGACGATGCGGCCGAAATCCGGGATGAAGCGGCCGAGCACGCCGGCCTCGTTCATCTGCCGCAGCACCGATTCCGGCGAGTTCTTCGAGGTCAGGATCTCGAGGAAGAGGCGGTTGGCCTCCTCGTCGGCGCGCAGGGCGTGGCCGATCAGGCGCAGGGAGCGGTTCGCCAGGCGCTTGGCGTCGGGATGGATCGCGAGGTTGTGCCGGTCGGCGAGCCAGAACAGGCGCAGGAGGTTGACCGGATCGCGCTCGAACGCGTCCTCGGCGCGGACGTTGACCCGGCCGTGGTCGAGCCAGAAATCCTCCGCCTCGATCGCGGTGGCGCGGAACCGATCGCGGAACTTGCCGATCCAGCGGTCGAGCACCGGCGTGCGCTTGGCGTGGCGCGCCTCCAGCTCGGCGCAGACGATGGCGGTGAGGTCGCCGACGTCCTTGGCGATCAGGAAGTACGCCTTCATGAAGCGCTCGACGCCCGACAGCCCGCCGCGCGGCCCGAAGCCGAGGCGCTCGGCGATCTTCGGCTGCAGCCCGAAGGACAGCCGCTCCTCCGCGCGCCGCGTGACGAAGTGCAGGTGGCAGCGCACCCGCCACAGGAACTCGTCGCAGCGCTCGAACAGGCGGTACTCCTCCGCCGTGAACAGGCCGGCGGCGACGAGCTCGACCTGGTCGCGCACCCGGTAGGTGTACTTGGCGATCCAGAACAGGGTGTTGAGGTCGCGCAGGCCGCCCTTGCCGTCCTTGACGTTGGGCTCGACCAGGTAGCGCGAGGAGCCGGCCTTGGTGATGCGGCCGTCGCGCTCGCGCAGCTTGGCCTCGACGAACTCGTGCGCGGTGCCCATCACCAGCTCGGCGTCGAAGCGCGTCACCAGCTCCTCGAACAGCACCCGCGTGCCGAACAGGAAGCGCGCCTCCAGGAGCGCCGTGCGGATCGTCATGTCGGCGCGGGCCTCGCGCAGGCATTCCTCGACCGAGCGGGTGGCGTGGCCGACCTTCAGCTTGAGGTCCCACAGCACGTAGAGCATCGCCTCGACGACGCTCTCCGACCATGCGGTCTGCTTGTAGGGCAGCAGGAACAGGAGATCGATGTCGGAGCCCGGCGCCATCGTGCCCCGGCCGTAGCCGCCGGTCGCCACCACCGCGAGCTGCTCGCCGGTGGAGGGGTTGTCGTTCGGATAGAGCCGCCAGACCACCGCGTCGTGGATCGCGCGCACCACCGCGTCGGTGAGGTTCGACAGCGCGCGGGCGCAGCGCATGCCGTCCCGGTCCTTCAGAAGCTGCGCCTCGGCCGCCGCGTGGCCGGCCTCGATGACCCGCTTCAGCTCCGGCACCAGGACGGCGCGGAGCTTCGTCGGCTCACGAGCCTCGCGATCCAGGGCATCCAGAACCTTGTCCAGGGCAGCGACGGCATCGAACATGGGTACCCGTTAGCATGAACTGCCGGTGCTGCCAGCGGGGCCGGGCTTCTGGACAGGCGCGCGGCGTCGAGCCAGGGTCCTCGAGCCGGGGCTCGTCAGCGAAGGGCCTCGGGCGAGGGGCCGCGAGCAAGAGCCACGCCGAAGCCACGCTCGATCCGGATCCGCCGGAGCGGGCGGGGTGCCGGTGGGCGAGCTTTGACGCGCCGTCCCGGGGATCGTATATACGAAGGAGATACGTTGATGCGAGCGCGGCACGGTGCCGTTCGAAGCTTGGTCACAGCCATGCCAGGAGAGGTGCGCGTGATCGTTCAGTTCTCCCGATGGGGCAACAGTCTCGCCCTCCGCATCCCGGCGCAGATCCTGCGAGACGTCGGCGCTGCTGAAGGCAGCACGGCCGAACTGAGTGTCGAGGAGGGGCGGATCGTCATCGCGCCGCGCGCAGAGCCGCCGCGCTACACCTTCGACGGCCTGCTTGCCGGCATCACCAAAGAGAACCTGCACGACGACCAGTTCGAGGGGCGGACGGTCGGTGACGAGATCTGGTGAGCCGCCCTATTGCCCTGATCTCGGCGACCTGATCTTCCTCGAGTTCAGTCCGCATCTTGGGACCGAGCAGGGCTTCACCCGGCCCGGGCTCGTCCTCACGCCGCGGTCCTACAACGGCCTCGTCGGGCGCTGCTTCGCGTGTCCGGTCACCAGCCGCGGACGTGGCTACCCTTACGAGGTGGCCCTGCCGTCCGGGCTGAAGATCCACGGCTTCGTCCTTGCGGACCAGGGCAAGCCGCTCGCCTGGGCCGAGCGCTACGCGCGCTTCGTCGACGTCGCGCCGGCGGCCGTGATCGATGACGTGAAGGCGAAGATCGCGGCGTTCCTGCAACTCGGTTGATGCCGATCATCCACGGCTGTGCGTCCTATATTGCGGAATTGTCGTTTGACATAAAGAACGCACCGGCCTAGCTCGGATCAAACGCCCGATCCGAAAAGGACTGTCTCATGCGCCTTGCCCGCCGCGCGCTTCTCGGTGCCGCCCTCGCGCTCGCTCTCCCGGTCGCCCTGCCCGCCGCCTTGTCCGCGCCCGCCGGCGCCGCCGAGGTCAAGGAGGTCCGCCTCGACTGGGCGACCTACAACCCGGTCGGGCTGGTCCTGAAGGACAAGGGGTTTTTGGAGGAAGCGCTGAAGCCGAGGGGCATCACCGTGCGCTGGGTCCAGTCGCTCGGCTCCAACAAGGCGCTCGAATTCCTCAATGCCGGCGCGATCGACTTCGGCTCCTCGGCCGGCGCCGCCGCCCTCGTGGCGCGCATCAACGGCAACCCGATCAAGGCGGTCTACGCCTACTCGCGGCCGGAATGGACCGCGCTCGTCACCCGCAAGGACAGCGGCATCGCGCGGGTCGCCGACCTCAAGGGCAAGCGCATCGCGGTGACCCGCGGCACCGACCCGCACATCTTCCTGATCCGCGCCCTCCAGGGCGCGGGCCTGACCGAGCGCGACGCCAAGCTCGTCCTGCTCCAGCACGCCGACGGCCGCACGGCGCTCGACCGCGGCGACGTCGACGCCTGGGCCGGCCTCGACCCGATGATGGCCGCGGCCGAGATCGAGAACGACGACGTGCTGTTCTTCCGCGACGCGAGCGCCAACACCTGGGGCCTGCTCGACGTGCGCGAGGCGTTCGCCCAGGAGAACCCCGAGCTCGTCCGCACCGTGATCGCCGCCTACGAGCGGGCGCGGCTGTTCGCGATCCAGAACCCGGACGCGCTGAAGGCGGCCCTGGTCGCCGCCACGAAGCTGCCCGAGCCGGTGATCGCCCGGCAGGTCGCCCGCACCGACCTCTCCGAGCCGGCGGTCGGCAAGGCCCAGGCGGCCTCGATCCAGGCGGCCGGCCTCGCCCTGCAGCAGGCCGGCATCATCCCCGCCGGCACCGACGTCCCCGCCGCCGTCGACGGGCTGATCGACACGCGCTTCAACCCGGCGCGGTAGGCGAGGGCGTATCGAGCCCCGCTCGCATCGTTCGTCGCAGAGCCGTATCGTCCGCGCGATCCGCAGCGCGGCTCCTTCTCCCAGGGGGAGAAGGGTGGGATGAGGGGCGTGCCTCAGACGGAAAGGTCACACCCCTCACCCTGTCCCTCTCCCCCTGGGAGAGGGGGCCCGCGCCGCGATATGCCCACGGTTCGGTCGACGCACACAGCAGGAGCGACCGGAGGCATGCCCGAAATCACGAACCTCCTCGCCTTCGCGCTGGTCTCCCTCGGCATGGTGCTGACGCCGGGGCCGAACATGGTCTACCTGGTCTCGCGCTCGCTCTCGCAGGGGGCGGGCGCCGGGCTGGTCTCGCTCGGCGGGGTCGCGGCGGGGTATCTCGTCTACATGCTGGCGGCGGCCTTCGGCATCACCGCGCTGCTGCTCGCCGTGCCCTTCGCCTACGACGCCCTGCGCCTTTCCGGCGCGCTCTACCTGCTGTGGCTGGCCTGGCAGGCGGTGCGGCCGGGCGGGCGCTCGCCGTTCCAGCCGCGGATGCTGCCGCCCGACGGGCCGCGGCGGCTGTTCGCGATGGGGTTCCTGACGAACCTCCTCAACCCGAAGATCGCGGTGATGTACCTGTCGCTGCTGCCGCAGTTCATCACGCCGGGGCACGGCAGCGTGCTGGTGCAATCGCTGGTGCTGGGGTCGGTGCAGACCGGGATCAGCGTCGGCGTGAACGCGCTGCTCGCCGTCACCGCCGGGTCGGTGGCCGGCTTCCTCGGCGGGCGCCCGGCCTGGATGGTGGCGCAGCGCTGGCTGATGGGCACCGTGCTCGCCGGCCTCGCGGTGCGGATGGCGACCGAGGCGCGGCGCTGAGCCCGCGGCGGTGCTATAGGGCCGCCGACCCTCCAGCTCCCGCTGGTCTCGCGCCTGGTCAACGCGATCCACAACCGGCGCGCGCTCTACGTGGCGATCCTGCTCCACGACATCGCCAAGGGCCGGCCCGAGGACCACTC
>NZ_VRUV01000254.1:0-6476 GCF_008039455.1 Methylobacterium sp. WL116 | reverse complement strand
GCTCGTCGCCCTCGGGATCTGGCAGGTCGAGCGCCGGGACCGGGGCCGCGCCGATTCGGGCCTCGACCCACGCGATCAGGTCGAGCTTCCATGCCCGGCGCTCGACCTGCCAGATCCCGAGGGCGACGAGCCCCGCGACCGCCAGCGCGCTCGCGAGGTTGAAGGCCGCCAGGCCGAGGCGGGACGTCCTCAGGGCTTGTGGTGCATCAGGTCGTGCGGCGACGTCGGCATCATGTTGGTGTTCAGGTGATACATCACCCAGATCGAGCCGGTCAGCGTGATCACGACGAGGGTCAGCGTGAAGATCAGGGCCAGGATCGTCCATCCGCCCTCGGACTTCGTGTTCATGTGCAGGAAGTAGATCATGTGGACCACGATCTGCACCACCGCGAAGGCCATGATGATCAGGCTGGTGTGCACGGCGTTGCCGAGCACGTCGCTCATCACCAGCCAGAACGGGATCGCGGTGAGGATCACCGAGAGCACGAAGCCGGTCATGTAGCTCTTGAACGAGCCGTGCGCCCCGGCCGGGTGGCCGTGCGCGTCGTGGCCGTGCGCGTCGTGGCCGTGACCGTGCGGTTCGGCGTGGTGCCCCGCCCCCGTCGCCGAGCTCATTGCAGCACTCCCATTAGGTACACGAAGGTGAAGACGCCGATCCAGACGACGTCGAGGAAGTGCCAGAACATCGACAGGCACATCAGCCGGCGCTTGTTCTCGACGATCAGCCCCTTCTGGGCGGTCTGCACCATCAGCACGATCAACCAGACGATGCCGAGCGAGACGTGCAGGCCGTGGGTGCCGACCAGGGCGAAGAACGAGGACAGGAAGGCCGAGCGCTGCGGCGTCGCGCCCTCGTGGATCAGGTGGGCGAACTCGTAGAGCTCGATGCCGATGAAGCACGCGCCGAACAGGCCGGTGATCGCGAGCCAGACCTGCATCGTCCGGACGTTGTCCTTCTCCATCTCCAGCATGGCGAAGCCGTAGGTGATGGAGGACAGGAGCAGCATGGAGGTGTTGAGCGCCACCAGCGGCAGCTCGAACAGGTCGCGCGGCGAGGGCCCGGCCGCGTAGTTGCGGCCGAGAACCCCGTAGGTGGCGAACAGCACCGCGAAGATGAGGCAATCGCTCATCAGGTACATCCAGAAGCCGAGCATGGTGCTCGACTCGTGGGCGTGGTCCTCGTCGAGGTAGAAGGCCGGAGCCTCGGTGCCCGGCGGGGCCGTGTCGGTGTGCATCATCGGCTCAGGCCCGTCCCGCCATCACGCTCGTCCGCTGCCCCTCGGCCCGCACCACGTCGGCGGCGGGGATGTAGAACTCGCGGTTGTAGTTGAAGGTGTGGATCACGGTGACGAGGAACATCGTCGCGAAGGTCGCGGCCGCGAGCCACCAGATGTACCAGATCATCGCGAACGAGAAGCCGATCGAGACCACGCCGAGGATCACGCCGGTGGCGGTGTTCTTCGGCATGTGGATCGGCTTGTAACCCTTGAGCGGGCGCTCGTAGCCGCGCTTCTTCATGTCGGACCACGCGTCGAGATCGTGGATGACCGGGGTGAAGGCGAAGTTGTAGTCCGGCGGCGGCGAGGCGGTCGACCACTCGAGGGTGCGGCCGTTCCAGGGATCGCCCGTGAGGTCGCGCAGCGCCTCGCGGTTGCGGATCGAGACCACGAACTGGACGATCATCGACAGGATGCCGAGCAGGATCAGCACCGCGCCGAAGGCGGCGATCACGAACCAGATCTGCAGCGACGGATCGTCGAAGTGGTTGGCGCGGCGCGTCACGCCCATCAGGCCGAGGACGTAGAGCGGCATGAAGGCGAAGTAGAACCCCACCGTCCAGAACCAGAACGACATCTTCCCCCAGAACGGGTCCAGCTTGAACCCGAAGGCCTTCGGGAACCAGTAGGTCACGCCGGCGAAGCTCCCGAACAGCACGCCGCCGATGATGACGTTGTGGAAGTGCGCGATCAGGAACAGCGAGTTGTGCAGCACGAAGTCGGCCGGGGGCACGGCGAGCAGCACGCCGGTCATGCCGCCGATGGTGAAGGTGACCATGAAGCTCACGGTCCACATCATCGGCAGCTCGAACCGGATCCGGCCGCGATACATCGTAAACAGCCAGTTGAAGATCTTCGCGCCCGTCGGGATCGAGATGATCATCGTCGTGATGCCGAAGAACGAGTTCACGTCGGCGCCGGAGCCCATCGTGAAGAAGTGGTGCAGCCAGACGAGGTACGAGAGGATCGTGATGACCACGGTCGCGTAGACCATCGAGGCGTAGCCGAACAGGCGCTTGCCGGAGAAGGTCGAGGTCACCTCCGAGAAGATGCCGAACGCCGGCAGGATGAGGATGTAGACCTCCGGGTGGCCCCAGATCCAGATGAGGTTGAAGTACATCATCGGGTTGCCGCCGAGGTCGTTCGTGAAGAAGTGCGTGCCGACGTAGCGGTCCATCGACAGCAGGGCGAGGACGGCGGTGAGGATCGGGAAGGCCGCCGTGATCAGCACGTTGGTGCAGAGCGAGGTCCAGACGAAGATCGGCAGCTTCATCATGGTCATGCCCGGCGCGCGCATCTTCACGATGGTCGCGATCAGGTTGATGCCCGAGAGCAGCGTGCCGATGCCGGCGATCTGCAGCGCCCAGATGTAGTAGTCGACGCCGACGCCCGGGCTCATGTCCGCGCCTGAGAGCGGCGGATAGGCGAGCCAGCCGGTGCGGGCGAACTCGCCGACGAACAGCGAGGCCATGATCGTCATGGCGCCCGAGACCGTCATCCAGAAGCTGAAGTTGTTGAGGAATGGGAAGGCCACGTCGCGGGCGCCGATCTGCAGCGGCACGACGTAGTTCATCAGGCCGGTGACGAACGGCATCGCCACGAAGAAGATCATGATCACGCCGTGCGCCGTGAAGATCTGGTCGTAGTGGTGCGGCGGCAGGTAGCCCTCGTTGGCGCCGAACGCGACCGCTTGCTGCGCGCGCATCATCAGCGCGTCGGCGAAGCCGCGCAGCAGCATGACGAAGGCCAGCACGATGTACATCACGCCGATCTTCTTGTGGTCGACCGAGGTCAGCCAGTCCCGCCAGAGCGGGCCCCAGAAGCGGTAGTAGGTGATCGCGCCGAGCACGACGAGGCCACCCAGCGCCACCATGGCGAAGGTCACCTGAAGGATCGGCTCGTGGTAGGGGATGTCTTCCAGCGAGAGCCGTCCGAAGACGAGCTTCTGGAGATCCGGATTGGAGAACATGGGTTCGATCCGTTGAGGGTGGTTCGGCGGCGGGGCGCCGGTCCTACTTGTTGTTGAGCTGCGACGGGGCGACCGAGTCCCGCTCCGGCGCCGGCATCTGGTTCTCGGGTTTCGTTCCGTTTTCGTGGACGTGCGGGTTGTTGCCGTCGGGCTTCATGCCCTGCGGCTGCTCCTGGCCGTGCGGAGTGCGGCCGGACGCGGGTGCTGTGGCGCCCGGCGCCTCGTCGCCCTGCTCGATGTGGCGGTTGTCGTAGCGGAGGCGCTCGCGGTTCTCGGTGGAGTCCTTGCCGGCGCCGCCCTTGGCGTCGATGGTCATCATCTCGCTCATGCACATCTTGCCCGGCACGGCGCACATGTTGACGATGGTGTCGAACAGCCCGTCGGCGACGGACTTGTAGTACTTCACCGGCTCGGCCTCGCTCGGCTTCTCGAGCTTGAGATAGTCCTCGCGGGTGAGGTCGGAGCCCTGCGCCTTCGCCTTGGCGACCCAGGCGTCGAACCCGGCATCGTCGAGGCCATGGAACTTGAACGTCATCCGCGAGAAGCCGGTGCCGCTGTAGTGCGAGGACAGGCCGGCATACTCGCCCGGCTTGTTGATCACCGCGTGGAGCTGCGTCTGCATGCCGGGCATCGCGTAGATCATCCCGGCCAGCGCGGGGACGTAGAAGGCGTTCATCACCGAGGAGGCGGTGATCTTGAAGTCGATCGGCCGGTCGACGGGGGCGGCGAGCTCGTTGACGGTGGCGATCCCGTATTCCGGGTAGAAGAATAGCCACTTCCAATCGAGGGCGACGACCTCGACGGCGAGCGGCTTCACGCCGGCCGCCACGGGGCGGCTGGAGTCGATCCGCCGGAGCGCCCGGAACGGGTCGAGGGTGTGGGTGCTGATCCAGGTGAGCGCGCCGAGCGCGATGATGATCAGCAGCGGCGCCGTCCAGATCACCACCTCGAGCTGGGTCGAGTGGTGCCAGTCCGGATCGTAGGGGGCCGACTCGTTGGTCGCCCGGTAGCGCCAGGCGAAGATCAGCGTCAGCGCGATCACCGGGAGCACGATCAGCAGCATCAGCCCGACCGAGGCGAGGACGAGGTTCCGCTGCTGCAGGGCGACGTCGCCCGAGGGCTGCATCACCACGAGGTTGCAGCCGGCGAGCAGCCCGGAGAGCGACACGGCGCAGAGGCCGCGCAGGAGCCGGGCGGCCGTGCGGGCCGGGGGACGGGAAGGTGAGGCGGAGCGTGCCACGGCGATCAACTCGGTTTGCCTGGCCGGCGGGCCCTGGGGCCGTTCGGCGCGAACATGTATCGGAACGGGGTGAGGGACGACGCGGGCCTCCCGACTACATCTGACGCATCTCGGAACGGTCGAGGGTGAGGGCAAGGAGCGATGCCGCCGCACCCGAGAGCAGGTAGAGGCCGACCATCCACAGCCCGTAGCGGGACGAGAGCCAGAGGACGACCAGCGGGGCGAAGCCTGCGCCGAACAGCCACGCCAGATCCGAGGTCAGCGCCGCGCCGGTGTAGCGGTAGCGCGCGCCGAGCCGCGCCGTCACCGCGCCGGCGGTCTGGCCGTAGGCGAGGCCCATCAGCATGAAGCCGATGGTGACGTACATGGTCTGGCCGATCGCGCTGTCGCCGAACACCAGGGGCGCGATGATGCTGCCGAGAGCGAAGACGGCGATCAGGCCGGAGCTGAGCAGCAGCGCGTTGCGGCGGCCGATCTGGTCGGCGATCAGCCCGGAGGCCGCGACCGCGCCGGCGCAGACGATGGCGCCCGAGCACTGCACGATCAGGAACTCGCCGGGCGAGCGATCGGTGAACAGGGTCAGCCAGCTGATCGGGAAGATCGTCACGAGGTGGAACAGCGCGAAGGCGGCCAGCGGCACGAAGGCGCCGATCCACACGTCCACCGCATGGTGGCGCACCACCTCGATCACCGGCACCGGCTCGAGCCGGCCCTTCTCCATCAGGCGGACGAACTCGTCGGTCGCCACCAGCCGCAAGCGGGCGAACAGCGCCACGACGTTGATGGTGAAGGCGCAGTAGAACGGAAAGCGCCAGCCCCAATCGAGGAAGTCGGCCGAATCGAGGTTGACGAGGAAGAACGAGAACAGGGCGCTGGCGACGATGAAGCCGAGGGGTGCGCCGAGCTGGGGGATCATCGCGAACCAGCCGCGGCGCTCGCGCGGGGCGTTCAGCGCCAGGAGCGAGGCGAGCCCGTCCCAGGCGCCGCCGAGCGCGAGGCCCTGGAGGATGCGCAGGCCGGCCAGCAGCCAGATCGAGGCGTGGCCGATGCTGGCGTAGCTCGGCAGGAAGCTCACCGCCGCGGTGGCGCCGCCGAGCATGAACAGCGCGATCGTCAGCTTGACGCCGCGGCCGTGCCGCCGGTCGACGGCCATGAAGATCACCGAGCCGATCGGCCGGGCGATGAAGGCGAGGGAGAACACCGCGAAGGAGTACAGCGTGGCCGTGAGCGCATCCGGCTCGAACGAGAAGAACACCTTCGGGAACACCAGCACCGAGGCGATGCCGTAGACGAAGAAGTCGAAATATTCCGAGGCCCGGCCGATCACCACGCCGGCCGCGATCTCTCCCGGCGCGACCTTGTGGTCGGTCGAGACGAGGTGCGCGTCGCGCTCGAGGGGCGAGGAGTTTGCCAGGGCGGGCTCAGGGATCATGTCGGACAGCCGGCTTGCTCGATGACGACGGTGACGCGGTGCGGCGATCGACGCGAGGCGTGCGCCGGGACCGCGACCGGAAGGTATCCGCTCAGGGCCGTCGGTGACACCGCCGCGTAGTCGCAGGCCGATCAGGGCTGTCCCGGCTGATAGCGCAAGGCTGCGCGATGGTCTCCCTTGAATCCGGCATGTCCATGCCGTCCCGGACGCATGACCACGTCTGTCCCACGTCTTCGTCGTGTCACGCAGGAGCCGCGACGCAGCCGGATCAGCGGGCGTTCTGCGGGACGTCGACCGTGAGCATCGGCAGCGTGATCGTGCCGGCGGGCGCGGGCGGGCTCGCGAGCAGCGCGAAGGCGGCGACGCTCAGGGCGAAGCCGAAGGCCAGCAGCGACGTTTCGAGGCCGTGGTAGAATGCGTCCATCGCCCGAGCTCCGACCTCGCGTCAGGGGGCGATGATCGCGCGGGTGGGTTAAGCGAACCGTAACGTCCGCCCGCCCGGCTTCCCCGGGGGAAGGCCGGCGGGCGGACGTTACGGTTCGCTTACCCCCCCCGCGC
>NZ_VRUV01000253.1:0-6509 GCF_008039455.1 Methylobacterium sp. WL116 | reverse complement strand
TCCGGTCTCAGCGTGCAGGGCAGGCCCGAGCACCGCCCTCGCCGGCATCCCGTTCGGGCGGCGCTCGGGCCTGCCCTGCACGCTGAGACCGGATTCGGAATCGGCCAGATCATCCCCCCGCCCGGACAGCTTCCAACCAGCGGTAGTTCATGCCGGATTAACACGCTGCGAGGTGTGATCGCGGTGCGACGTGCGGAACAAGCGTCGCTCCTTGAGGTGTTCCCATGAAGATCAAGAGCAAGACTTCCACCATCAAGTCGGTATCTGTCGCGCTCGGCGCGCTCGTCCTCGTGAATACGGGCGCTTGCGCTCAGTACGCGTCGGATCAGGCCGCGCACGCCGCCGACGTCCGCGCCATCCAGGCCCGACGCGATCAGCATGCCGCCAACGTCGCGGCGCTGTACGGGGATTACGCGGCGGCCGATGCCTACGCGCACGCCGCCCATGTTCGACGCGTTCAGTCCTACCGGGACGCCGGGTACGCGCAGCGGCTCCGGTACTGGGGCTACTGAGGTCCGGATCGATCCTCTGCCGCCGGCCGATCGATGTGCGCGCCGAGCCGGGACGACGGATCGTCCCGACCCGGCGCGCGGACGCGGCCGCACGGCGATCGAAGGTGTCTTTCCATCCGGCATCCATCGCACTCGAACATGCCCTAGAGGCCGGGCTTCACGATCACCAGCACGACGATGACGATCATCAGCAGCGTCGGCACCTCGTTGAGCACCCGGTAGAACTTATGGCCGCGGGTATTCCGGTCGGCGGCGAAGTCCTTGACCATCCGGGCGAGCCAGCCGTGGATGCCGCTCATCGCCAGCACCAGCAGGAACTTCGCCTGGAGCCACCCGGTGACGTAGGCGCCGCTGGTCCAGGCCAGCGTCAGCCCGAGCACCCAGGTGACGATCATCGCCGGGTTCATGATCGCCTTGAGCAGGCGCCGCTCCATCACCTTGAACGTCGCCGACTGCGCCGCCGCGCCCGGCCCGGGGGGGAGGGCGGCGTGATAGACGAACAGCCGCGGCAGGTAGAGCATCCCGGCCATCCACGCGATCACCGCGACGACGTGGAACGCCTTGATCCAGGGATAGAGGGTGTCGAGCACGGGCGAGGGTTCCGGATGGGATGGTCGGACAGGGCGCACGTCTCCGACATCGCACGGATAGGGCGCGTTTCCCCTCTCCCCGCGTGCGGGGAGAGGCCCACAGGCACCTCTTCGTGCCTGTGGGAAGCGGCGGCGAAGCCGAAGCGGCGGTGAGGGGGCGCGGACGAACGAGGCTCCGCCGTCGAAGCCCCCTCACCGTCGGCTGCCGCCTCGCCGCGACGACGACGAGGTCGTCGCGGCCCTCTCCCCGCAGGCGGGGCGAGGGGATGCGCGGCCTCTCGGACGCTTTTCAGGAGGACGGCGAGCCGCCCCTCAACCGCGCCAGCATCTGCTCCACGTGGGCCACCGGCGTCTGCGGGGTGATGCCGTGGCCGAGGTTGAAGATGTGCGGCAGGCCGCGGGTGGCCTCGAGCACCGCGTCGACGGCCGCGTCGAGGGCCGCGCCGCCTTCGATGAGCGTGTCGGGGTGGACGTTGCCCTGGGTCACCGTCGTCGCCGGCACCCGGTCGCGCAGGGCCTTGAGGTCGATCGACCAGTCGACGCCGACCGCGTCGGCGCCGGTCTCGGGCACCACCCGGGCATGGCCCTCGAGCCCGGCGCCGCGGCAGAACACGATGATCTTCGCATCCGGCACCTCGGCGCGGATGCCGGCGACCATCCGGGCGATCGGCCCGAACGACCAGCGGCTCAGCGCGTCGCGCTCGGTCTCCTCGGGGAGCGCGCTGTCGGAGACGTCGCCCACCGGCTCGACCAGCGCCGTGCCCGGCGGCAGCGCCGGCGGCAGCGTGCCGGCATGCGACTCGAAGATCTGCACCGCGTCGGCGCCGGCCCGGAGCTGGCGCACGAGGTAGGCCGTCTGCACCGTGACCAGGCGGTCGATCAGCGCGTCGACCAGGCCCGTGTCGGCCTCGGCCAGCGCACGGGCGGGCGCGAGGTCCGGCGTGCCCCGTCCCCCGATCATGTAGCTCGCCACCGTCCAGGGGCCCCCGCAGAAGCCCAGGAGCGTGGTCTCGGGCGGCAGCTCCGCCCGCAGGCGCCGCACCGTCTCGAAGACCGGCGCGAGATGGGCGAAGATCGCCGGGTCGTCGGCCTGGCGCAGGCGCTCGAACGCGGCCCGGCCTTCGAGCGGATCGAGGCGCGGCCCCTCGCCCTCGACGAAGCGGACGTCCTGCCCGAGGGCGTGCGGGATCACGAGGATGTCCGAGAACAGGATCGAGGCCTCGAAGCCGAAGCGCCGGATCGGCTGCAACGTGACCTCGACGGCGAAGTCCGGGCTGTAGCAGAGGTCCAGGAACGAGCCGGCCTCCGCCCGCGTCGCCCGGTACTCCGGCAGGTAGCGCCCGGCCTGGCGCATCATCCAGGCGGGGGGCGGCGAGACCGCCTCGCCGGCGAGCACCCTGAGGACCTTGCGGTCGGGACCACCCTGCACCGTGCCCTGCGTGGCCATCCTGTCCCCCAATGCCGCCTCCCGTTCCGCCCTGCCGGGCTCAGGTCTCGTTCTCGAAAGGCCCGTTCGTCCGGTCCCCGTCGCGGCGCGACGAGGCCGTCCCCAGGCCGGCTCTATCTTAGAGAAGAGAGATTCTAGGACTCTGTTTTTTCTCTTGGAGGCTGAGTCACGGGATCGCAACCGTGTCCACAGGCTCTCCCGGCCGCAACGCCGTTAAGCAGGCTTTAACGGATTGCCGCTAATGTCTGAGATAGGCCAGTCCCGCCAGCGCCTTGCGCGGTGCGACGGAGCCGTGCGCGTGCCTGCGTCCCGGATTCTCCCAGGCGCACGGATTCCGCCATGCCGATGATGACGGCCTGTTGACGCCGGAGTCGATGGATTTCGCGGTCTCCGGCTGGACCGGGCCGGCGGGCCATCCTATCCACACTCATCGACTCCCCTGACGGCCGGCGGTGGATAAGGGCGTTTCGTCCCTTTTTCCCGATTCCGAGGAGACCGGATGCTTCGAGCGGCCGCGCGTTCCGACATCGTCTCCTCCGGCCGCCGGATGCGGTCGGCGCCCTGCGGGGACGCGTGCGGGCGGCGAGGGGCACGGATATGAGCCGCAGCTACTTCCACCTCCACCTCGTCTCGGATTCCACCGGCGAGACCCTGATCAACGTCGGCCGCGCGGCCGCCGCGCAGTACGAGGGCGTCTCGGCGATCGAGCACGTCTACCCGCTGGTGCGCTCCGGGCCGCAGCTCGAGCGGGTGATCTCGGAGATCCAGGCGGCGCCGGGCCTCGTGCTCTACACCCTCGTCGGCGGCGATCTCGGCGAGCGGCTGGAGAGCGCGTGCCGGGAATCGAGCTCGCCCTGCCTCTCGGTGCTGCAGCCGGTGCACAACCTGCTGCAATCCTACCTCGGCACCCAGAAGGCGGCGCGGCCGGGGGCGCAGCACACGCTCAACGCGGAGTACTTCAAGCGCATCGACGCGATGAACTTCACCCTGGCCCACGACGACGGCAACCTGCCCGACGACCTCGAGGAGGCCGACGTGATCCTGATCGGGGTCAGCCGCACCTCGAAGACGCCGACGGGGATCTACCTCGCCAACCGCGGGCTCAAGACCACCAACCTGCCGCTCGTGCCCGGCATGCCGCTGCCGCCGGCGCTGGAGCGGGTGCGCAAGGCCCTCGTCGTCGGGCTGATCGCGTCGCCCGAGCGCATCGTCCAGATCCGCCAGAACCGGCTGCTCAGCCTCAAGGCCGACGATTCCTCGATGTACGTCGACAAGGACGCGGTCGCCGACGAGATCACCGCCTCGCGCCGCCTGTTCAGCAAGAACCGCTGGCCGACCATCGACGTCACCCGCCGCTCGATCGAGGAGACCGCCGCCGCGATCCTCGACCTCTACCGCGACCACCGGCTGAAGTTCATCGCGGCGTGAGGCCGGCCCTCACGCCCGCCCTGCTGCCGGCCGGGCGGATGCTGGGCTCCAGGCCCGAGGCCCGGAGCACGCCCATGAAGGTCGCGAGCTGCGGATTCCCGCGGTTCGACAGGGCGCTATAGAGGCTTTCCCGCGATCGGCCGGTCGCCTAGGCGATCCGGGCCATTCCGTGGGCGCGCGCCGCCTTCCGGCAAGGACGCGCGGGCGGCGTATCGCCGGCGTGAGCAGCGATGCAGCTTCGAAGCGACACTTCGTCGGCCCGATGCTGGGCCCACGGCCCGTCCCGCAACGCACACCCGCCCGCACCCACGCCGTTGACCACCCGCTAACCCGGGTCGCGGTAGACCCGTCTCGGGGCCAGCGTCGCGTATCGGTCCCGCCGGCCTCGTCGCCCGGTTCATCCCGGACGGCGGGGCTTTGCGCGTCGCGCCCGGCGACGATCGGCTTGCGGGCGCGCGCCGATCCGTGACACTCCGGCGGGATGCAGCCTTCCTCCCCCTGGCTCGGGTCCGCGCCGCTCCTCCTCGCCTCGACCAGCCCGACGCGGCGGATGCTGCTGGAGAGCGCCGGCCTAGCCGTCGAGACGACGGCGCCGGGCGTCGACGAGCGCGCGGTCGAGGCGGCCTGCGCCGGCCCGGATCCCGGGACTTCGTCCGGGACCCTTTCGCCCGAGGCCTTGGCGCTGCGGCTCGCCGAGGCCAAGGCGGTGGCGGTCGCCGGGCGGCATCCCGGCCGCGTCGTCGTCGGGGCCGACCAGGTGCTCGCCTGCGACGGCGCGGTGTTCCACAAGCCCGCGGGCCTGGACGCGGCGCGCGCGCAGCTGGCGCGCCTGGCCGGGCGCACCCACCTCCTGCACGCGGCGGTCGCCCTGGCGCAGGACGGCGCGGTCGAGAGCTTCGTCGAGACCGCGCGCCTGACCCTGCGCCCGCTCGATCCCCAGGCGATCGCGACTTACGTGGCGCTGGCGGGCGCGGAGCGCGTGCGGGCGAGCGTCGGCGGCTACCAGCTCGAAGGGCTCGGCATCCATCTGTTCGAGCGGGTCGAGGGCGACCACAGCACCATCCTGGGCCTGCCGCTGCTGCCGCTGCTCGCGCGGCTGCGGGCCAAGGGCCTCCTGGCATTCTAGGGACGCGACATGGCGGGACACGATCACCACGACCCTGCCGGGCACCGGCATCCCGATGCGGGGCACGACCGGGGCCACGACCATGCCGGCCATGATCACGGTGCGCATGACCACGCGGGTCACGACCATGCCGGGCACAGCCATGCCGGGCACAGCCATGCCGGACATGGTCATGGCGGCCACGGCCACGTCCACGCGCCGGCGAGCTTCGGACGTGCCTTCGCCATCGGCATCGGGCTCAACGCCGCCTTCGTGGTGATCGAAGCCGGCTATGGATGGGCCGCCAACTCGATGTCGCTGGTGGCCGATGCCGGCCACAACCTTTCCGACGTGCTCGGGCTGGTGGCCGCCTGGGTCGCCTCGGTGCTGGTCAAGCGCCGCTCGACCGCGCGCTTCACCTACGGCCTGCGCGGCTCCTCGATCCTGGCCGCCCTGTTCAACGCCGTGTTCCTGCTCGTCGCCACCGGCGCGATCCTGTGGGAGGCGGTCTCGCGCCTGATCCATCCCGAGCCGGTGGCCGGCACCACGGTGATGGTGGTGGCCGGCCTCGGCATCCTGGTGAACGGGGTCACCGCCTGGCTGTTCGCGTCGGGCGCCAAGGGCGACATCAACATCCGCGGCGCCTTCCTGCACATGGCCGCCGACGCCGCGGTCTCGGCCGGCGTCGTGCTCGCCGGCCTGATCATCCTCGCCACCGGCCTCGACTGGATCGACCCCGCCGTCAGCCTCGTCGTCGCCGGGCTCATCGTCTGGGCGACCTGGGGCCTGCTGCGCGACAGCGTCGCGATGTCCCTCGACGCGGTGCCGCCGGGCATCGACCCGGACGCGGTGCGCGCCTATCTCGGCGCCCGTCACGGGGTCTCGGGCCTGCACGACCTCCACATCTGGCCGATGAGCACCACCGAGATCGCGCTGACGGCCCATCTCGTGATGGCGGACGGCCATCCGGGCAACGGCTTCCTCGTGGAGATCGCCGAGGCCCTGCGCGCCCGCTTCGGCATCGCCCACGCCACGGTGCAGATCGAGGAGGCCGGCGGGCCGCCCTGCCTCCTCGCGCGGGAGTGCGTCGCGTGAGGCGCGCCTTCGTCGTCGGCCACCCGATCGCGCATTCGCGCTCGCCGCTGATCCACGGGCACTGGCTGGCCGAGCACGGGATCGCCGGCAGCTACGCGCGCATCGCCGTCGCGCCGGCGGACTTCGCCGAGTTCTTTCGCAGGCTACCGGAATCGGGTTTTGCCGGCGGCAACGTCACGATCCCGCACAAGGAGGCGGCCTTCGCGCTGAGCGACAGCCTGACGCCGCGGGCGCGGGCGGCGGCAAGCAGCGGCGTCTCCAGCGGCACGTAGACGATGTCGGCCACCGCCGCGCGGGCCGGCAGCGGGCCGAGGTCGAGGCCGAGCGGCGGC
>NZ_VRUV01000252.1:0-6517 GCF_008039455.1 Methylobacterium sp. WL116 | reverse complement strand
CGCCCGCACGCTGCTCGCCGCCTCGGGCGACGCCGCAGAGCGCAGCTTCCCGCAGCCCGCCAAGCGATAGCGGCTCAGCGCAGCCCGATGCCGGGATTGGTGCGCCCGGGCAGGCGCGGAACCTTCGCGGTGCGCGGCTCGATCGGGGCGCCGCAGGCGTAGACGAACTCGGTCTGCAGGTCGGTGAACACCGTCTCGCCGGTGATCCTGCAATCCTCGCGCACCGTCTCGTCGAGGTAGGTCCGCGCCGCCAGGCGGAAGCGCGCCGCCCGCGTCTCGCCGGGGTCGCGGTCGGCATAGCGGTCGCCGATGCCGCAGCCGGTGAACTCGCGCACCGCGTTCGAGACGATCAGCATCCGCCGTTGCTGGCGCTGGTCGTAGACCTCGTACGGGTCGTTGCAGGAAATCGTCACGACCTGGGGCGTCAGGCTGACATAGGTCTTGGAGATGTGGGAAAACCCGGTGCATCCGGTGACCGCGAGGCCCGTCGCGACGGCGATGACAAACGCCAGCCGCTTCATACCCGTCTCCACGCAACCGACCCGCGGACGACCCGCACGGGCATTGAAGCCGCGAGGGCCGCCCGGTCAAGCTCCGCCGGGACACAGGCGCCGGCTTATGCGCCGCCGCCTTCCCAATCCACGACCCGCAGGCCGGGGACGCGCGAGAATTCGCGGACGTTGCGGGTGACGAGCGTCACGTCGCGCGCGAGCGCCTGCCCGGCGATCAGGACGTCGTAGGGGCCGATCGGCGTTCCGGCCGCGGCGAGGCCCGCACGGATCTCGCCGGCCTGGCGGGCGTCGGCGACGGTGAAATCGATCACGGGGAAGCGCAGGGCATCGATCCCGGCGAGCGTTTCGTCTTGGCGATCACCATGATAGGCGCCGAAGAACAACTCGTGCGAAACAATCGCCGAAACACCGAAATCGCGCCGCCGATGTGCTCGCGACCGCTCCCAAACCCGTTGTCGTTGCTTCAGCAAAGCCACTACGACATTGGTATCAAGCAGATAGAGCATCAGAGTTTGTCGAGCGCCGGGCGGTCTTGCTGCGGCACATCTTCATCCGTGGCTTTCAGGATGGCATCGAGGACGTCAGGGTCGAGCTTGACGGCGATGGCTTCGAGCCAAGCCCACTCATCCACGATCGGTTCGAGGATGACCGCCTCGCCGTCGCGTCGGATCCGCACCGTGTCGCCCTCGAACTGGAAACCGGGCGGCAATTGTACCGCCTCCTCCCCGTCCGATCGGATGATCTTCGCGATGTTCGACATGCCGACCTCCCGATGTCCGTCACGAGGATAGATCGGGAGGCCGGAGCCGCAAAGTCGAGGCGGCCTACTCCGCCGCCACCGCCAGGTAGCGCGCCGGATCGTAGTTGAGGATCGGTCCGAGCCAGCGCTCCACGGCGTGCAGGTCCATGCCCTTGCGCATCGCGTAGTCCTCGACCTGGTCGCGCTCCACCTTGGCGACGCCGAAGTAGTGCGCCTTCGGGTGGGCGAGGTAGAGGCCGGAGACCGACGAGCCCGGCCACATCGCGTAGGATTCGGTGAGCTTCACGCCGATGCGGCGCTCGGCCTGGAGCAGGTCGAACAGCGTGACCTTCTCGGTGTGATCGGGCTGCGACGGGTAGCCCGGGGCCGGGCGGATGCCGTCGTATTCCTCGCGCACCAGTTCTTCCGGCGTGTAGGTCTCGTCCGCCGCGTAGCCCCAGAACTCGCGCCGCACGCGCTCGTGCATGCGCTCGGCAAACGCCTCGGCGATGCGGTCGGCGAGCGCCTTGACCAGGATCGAGCGGTAGTCGTCGTTGGCGCGCTCGAACTTCTCCGCGATCCGCACCTCTTCCAGGCCCGCCGTGACGACGAAGCCGCCGACGTAGTCGGCGATCCCGGTCTCGGCAGGCGCCACGAAGTCCGACAGGCAGGTGTTCGGCCGCCCGTCGCGCTTCGACAGCTGCTGGCGCAGGCCGTGGAAGGTCGCCAACGTCTCCGAGCGGCTCTCGCCGGTGTAGAGGCGGATGTCGTCGCCGACCGCGTTGGCCGGCCAGAAGCCGAGGATCGCCTTCGGGTTGAACCAGCGCTCGGCGACGATCTGCTTGAGCATCGCCTGCGCGTCCTCGAACAGGGCCTTGGCCGCCGGGCCCTGGTTCGGGTCCTCGAAGATCGCGGGGTAGCGGCCCTTGAACTCGTAGGTCTGCAGGAACGGCGTCCAGTCGATGTAGGGCACGAGGTCGGCCACCTCGTACGAGCCGTAGACGCGCGTCCCGGTGAAGCTCGGCTTCTTCGGCGCGTAATCGGTCCAGTCGATCTTGAACGCGTTGGCGCGGGCCTTGGCCAGCGGCAGGCGCTGCTTGTCGAGCTCCGAGCGAGCGTGGGCGTCGGCGACCTTGGCGTATTCCGCCTGCACCTTCTCGATCACCCCGCCGCGGGTCTCCTTCGAGATCAGGCTCGAGACCACGCCGACCGCGCGGCTGGCATCGGTGACGTAGATCGCCTGCCCGCGCTGGTAGGACGGGTGGATCTTCACCGCGGTGTGGACGCGGCTGGTGGTGGCGCCGCCGATCAGCAGCGGCACGTCGAAGCCCTCGCGCTCCATCTCGGCGGCGACGTGCACCATCTCGTCCAGCGACGGCGTGATCAGCCCGGAGAGGCCGACGATGTCGACGTTCTCGCGCTTGGCGACCTCGAGGATCTTGGTCGCCGGCACCATCACGCCGAGGTCGATGATCTCGTAGTTGTTGCAGGCCAGGACCACGCCGACGATGTTCTTGCCGATGTCGTGGACGTCGCCCTTCACGGTGGCCATCAGCACCTTGCCGGCGGCGCGGCGCTGCCCGTCGCCGCCGTTGGCGAGCTTTTCCGCCTCCATGTACGGCTCGAGGTAGGCCACCGCCTGCTTCATCACGCGGGCGGACTTCACCACCTGCGGCAGGAACATCTTGCCCGAGCCGAACAGGTCGCCGACTACGTTCATGCCGGCCATGAGCGGGCCCTCGATGACGTGGAGCGGCCGCGCCACGCCCTGGAGGGCCTCCTCGGTGTCGGCGAGGATGTACTCGGTGATGCCGTTGACCAGCGCGTGCTCGATGCGCTTCTCGACGGTGCCCTCGCGCCAGGTCAGGTCGGCGGTCTTGGCCTGGGCCGAGGCGCCGCTCTTGAAGCGCTCGGCCGCCTCCAGAAGGCGATCGGTGGCGTCGTCGCGCCGGTTCAGGACCACGTCCTCGCACAGCTCGCGCAGCTCCGCCGGCAGCTGGTCGTAGACCGCGAGCTGGCCCGCGTTGACGATGCCCATGTCCATGCCGACCTTGATCGCGTGGTACAGGAACACCGCGTGCATCGCCTCGCGCACCGGCTCGTTGCCGCGGAAGGCGAAGCTCAGGTTCGAGATGCCGCCCGAGATGTGGGCGTGGGGCAGCGTCTCGCGGATGATGCGGGTCGCCTCGATGAAGGCGACGCCGTAGCCGTTGTGCTCCTCGATGCCGGTCGCGACCGCGAACACGTTCGGATCGAAGATGATGTCCTCGGGCGGGAAGCCGACCTCCTCGGTCAGCACCTTGTAGGCCCGGGTGCAGATCTCGACCTTGCGCTCGAGCGTGTCGGCCTGGCCGTCCTCGTCGAAGGCCATCACCACCACGGCCGCGCCGTAGGAGCGGCACACCTTCGCGTCGTGAACGAACTTCTCGATGCCCTCCTTCATCGAGATCGAGTTCACGATCGCCTTGCCCTGGATGCACTTCAGGCCGGCTTCGATGACGTGGAACTTCGAGGAATCGACCATCACCGGCACGCGGGCGATGTCGGGCTCGGCGGCGACCAGGTTGAGGAACTCGACCATCGCCTTCTCGGAATCGAGCAGGCCCTCGTCCATGTTGACGTCGATGATGCTGGCCCCGGCCGCGACCTGGTCGCGGGCGACGTCGAGGGCGGCGGCGTAGTCGCCGGCGGTGACGAGCTTCCTGAACTTGGCCGAGCCGGTGACGTTGGTGCGCTCGCCGACGTTCACGAAGGGGATCTCCTTCGTCAGCGTGAACGGCTCCAGGCCGGACAGGCGCATCAGCGGCGCGATCTCAGGAATTACCCGCGGCGTCTTGCCGGCGACGGCCTCGGAGATGGCGCGGATGTGGTCCGGCGTGGTGCCGCAGCAGCCGCCGACCATGTTGACGATGCCGCCCTCGGCGAACTCGGCGACGAGCTTGGCCATCGCCTCCGGGCTCTCGTCGTAGAGGCCGAACTCGTTGGGCAGGCCGGCATTCGGGTAGGCGCAGACCAGCGTGTCGCAGACGCGGGACAGCTCCGAAATGTGGCCGCGCATCTCGCGGGCGCCCAGCGCGCAGTTGAGGCCGAAGGTCAGCGGCCGGCAATGGCGCAGCGCGTTCCAGAACGCCTCGGGGGTCTGGCCCGACAGGGTGCGCCCGGACAGGTCGGTGATCGTGCCGGAGATCTGGATCGGCAGGGTGACGCCGCGCTCGTCGAACACCTGCCAGGTGGCGGCGATCGCCGCCTTGGCGTTCAGCGTGTCGAAGATCGTCTCGATCAGGATCAGCTCGGCGCCGCCGTCCATCAGGCCGCGGACCTGCTCGGCATAGGCCTGCTTGACCTGATCGAAGGTCACGGCGCGGTAGCCGGGGTTGTTCACGTCCGGCGAGATCGAGAGCGTGCGGTTGGTCGGGCCGACGGCGCCGGCGACGAACCGGCGGCGGCCGTCCTGCTCCTCAGCGAGCTTGGCGGCCTCGCGGGCGAGGCGCGCGCCCTGCGCGTTCAGCTCGTGGATCACCGATTCCATGCCGTAATCGGCTTGCGCGATCGTGGTGCCGGAGAAGGTGTTGGTCTCGCAGACGTCGGCGCCGGCGAGGAAGTAGTCGAGGTGGATCTGCCGGATCGCATCGGGCTGCGTCAGGATCAGCAGGTCGTTGTTGCCCTTCTGGTCGTGGGCGTGGTCCTTGAAGCGCTCGCCGCGGAAGTCGGCCTCGCCGTAGCCGAGGCGCTGGATCACGGTGCCCATCGCCCCGTCGAGGACGAGGATCTTCTCCCGCGCGCGCTGGCGCAGGGCGCCTTCGATCTCGGTGCCGTCGACGGGACGAAGGTCGGTCATGGATGTCTCACTCGTCATTCCGGGGCCGCGCAGCGGAGCCCGGAATCCAGAACCGCGACGGGTCCGGAAGGCCGGTTTCGGCTGCCGTCAAAGACTTGTCGGCAAGGTTCGCGCGTCTGGATCCCGGGCGCGCCCGCGGCGCCCCGGGATGACGGGAGGTCGATCGATCAGGCCGCCTTCGCCGTCGCCACCTTCGGTGCCTGGGCGCGCAGGCCAAGCAGGTGGCAGATCGCGTAGACGAGGTCGGAGCGGTTCATCGAGTAGAAGTGGAAGTCGTTGACGCCCTCGTCGACGAGGTCGAGCACCTGCTCGGCCGCCACCGCCGCCGCCACCAGCCGCCGGGTCTCGACGTCGCCATCGAGCCCGTCGAAGCGCGCCGCCAGCCAATACGGCACCGAAGCGCCGGTGCGGCGGGCGAAGTTGGCGGCCTGCTTGAAGTTCTGCACCGGCAGGATGCCGGGGATGATCGGGATGTCGATGCCGGCGGCGCGCACCTTGTCGACGTAGCGCAGGTAGACGTCGTTCTCGAAGAAGAACTGCGTGATCGCCTGGTCTGCGCCGGCGTCGACCTTGGCCTTCAGCGCGTCGATGTCGGCGTCGAGCGAGGCGGCCTCGGGGTGCTTCTCGGGATAGGCCGAGACCGAGACCTTGAAGTCGCCGATGCGCTTGATGCCGGCGACGAGGTCCGAGGTCTGCGCGTAGCCACCGGGATGCGGGCGATAGGCGTGGCCGACGCCCTCGGCGGGATCGCCGCGCAGCGCCACGATGTGGCGCACGCCGGCATCCCAGTAGGACTGCACCACCGCGTCGATCTCGTCGCGGGTCGCGTCCACGCAGGTCAGGTGGGCAGCCGGCTTGAGGCCGCTCTCGGTCACCATGCGGGCCACGGTGTTGTGGGTGCGCTCGCGGGTCGAGCCGCCGGCCCCGTAGGTCACCGAGACGAATTTCGGCCCGAGCGGCGCCAGCCGCTCGATCGAGGACCACAGGATCTTCTCCATCTCCTCGGTCTTCGGCGGGAAGAACTCGATCGAGACGCGGATCGGGTGGTAGCCGTCGCGGCTGGCGCGGTGGCGGTTGGCGTTCGGCATGGGCTTCGTCCTCAATGTCGTTCGGTTCAGACGATCGTGGAAGGGCGTCGGCCGCCTCAGGCGACGGCGCGTTCGGGCTGGATGGCTTCGGGGGCGACACGGCCGTCCGCCGCGAGCCAGAGGGTGACGGTGAGCTGGGCCTGCTCGGTCGGCGCGAGGTCGCGGGTCACCACGGTGTCGAGCCCGGCCTCGGACAGCCAGCCCGAGACCTGATCGGCGGCGAAGCCGAGACGGCGGTGGGCCTGCGACTCGCGCAGGAACTCGAGGTCGTGCGGGGCGAAGTCGACCACCAGCAGGCGGCCGCCCGGCGCCACGAGGCGGGCGGCCTTGTCGGCGTTGG
>NZ_VRUV01000251.1:0-6521 GCF_008039455.1 Methylobacterium sp. WL116 | reverse complement strand
GCGCCGGCGCGTCCGGCCGCGGCCCGGTGACGATCGCCTCGGACGGACGCGCGTCGGGCGTGAGCAGCTCGGGAGCGCGATCCGGGCGGGGTTCGGCCTCGTCGAGGATCGCCGCGTCGAGGGGCGGGACGGAAGCGAGCGCGCCGCCCGGGCCGGACACGGTCGGCGCGAGCACGATCGGCATGGCGAAGTCGGGCCGGAACGCCGCCTGGGCCTGCGTCTCGAGGCCCGGGAAGGGGTCGAGCCCGGCCTCGGCGAGCGGCTCGGCCATCGCCTCGGGGCGCAGGGCCGGATCGCGCTGCTGCCCGCGCTGGATGTGGCGCTCGATCACCACGTCGTTCGGGCCGCCGACGAGCAGCAGATGCTCGACGTTGTCGCGCCGCAGCAGGATCAGCTGGCGCTGCCGGTCGAGCTCGTACACGTCGACGATCCCGAGGCGCGGCTGGCGCGCGCGCTGACCGCCGCGCTTCGCGTCGGCGAGACCGCCGCCGCCGAGCCGGCGCACAACCAGCACGATCACCGTCAGCACCGCGAAGATCACGGCGAAGATGGTGACGTACTGCACGACCGGAGAGCCGTCAGACCCGAACACGGACTGCAACCATTGCACGGACGATACTCTCGTTCTTCACGGGCCCGGGAGGGCCCTACGCAAAACCGCCCCGTCAGTATCACGGCCGGCCCGCCGCCGGGCAATCATCGTTAAGTCTTCGTTAACAGCTTCGCTGCGGCGCCCGGCCGCGGAAACCTTAACCCGGCGTTAACCAAGCGGGCGGCAGATTTTGCCGGGCGGCCGGAGACCGGGCCGCGCGAATCCGGAGCCCCCTCGTGGCCGTCACCGACATGCCGCTCCTGGGAATGCTCCGGACCAAGATGCAGTGGCATCAGGCGCGCCAGAAGCTCCTGGCCGAGAACGTCGCCAACGCCGACATGCCCGGCTTCCGCCCGCGCGACCTGGCGCAGCCGAGCTTCGACCGGTCGACCGGCCTCGCCGCCTCGACCGGGAGCGCGATGACGCTGACCAGCGTCGGGCACATCGCCGCCTCGGGCGACACCGGCGTCGGCGCCGATCCGCGCCGCGTCACCGAGTTCGAGATCCGCCCGAGCGGCAACGGCGTCAACCTCGAGGACGAGATGATGAAGTCCGGCGACAACCAGTCGGACTACCAGCTCGCCGCGTCGATGTACCAGAAGAGCCTCGATGTCCTGAAGATCGCCATCGGCAAGAAGTGATCGCGAGCCGAGACATGATCGGGGAGGCTTGAGCCATGGATTTCACGAAGTCGCTCTCGATCGCCGCCGCCGGCCTGAAGGCCCAGTCCGGCCGGATGCGGATCATCGCCGAGAACATCGCCAACGCGGATTCGGCGCCGCAGACGCCGACCGGCGAGCCGTACCGGCGCAAGATCCCGACCTTCAAGAGCCATGTCGACCGCGAGACCGGCGCCAACCTCGTGGAGGCGGGACGCGTCCGCCGCGACATGACCGCGTTCCGGACCAAGTACGATCCCGGCAACCCGGCCGCCGACGCGAAGGGCGAGGTGCGGATGCCCAACGTCAACGGCCTGATCGAGAACATGGACATGCGCGAGGCCCAGCGCTCCTACGAGGCGAACCTCAACATGGTCACCACCACGCGCAGGATGATCTCCCGCACCCTCGAAATCCTGAAGTAGGCGAAGGCGGGACACGATCATGGCCAGCAGCAACTTCGCGGCCGGCGCCTACGCCGCCGTCCAGAACGTCGGCAGCTTCAAGGGGCCGCCGAAGATCCAGCCGACGCAAGGGGCGGGCAACGACTTCACTCAGCTGCTCGGCCAGGCGCTCGACGGCGTCGGCGATGCCGGCCGCAAGGCCGACGCGCAGGGCCTGGCGGTGGCCGCCGGCAAGGCCAACGTCGTCGACGTGGTCACGGCGGTGGCCGAGAGCGAGACCGCCCTGCAGACCATGGTGGCGGTGCGCGACCGGATGATCTCGGCCTACGAGGAGATCATGCGGATGCAGATCTAGCGCGTCTTCTCCCGCCCCCGGCAGGCCACCGGATTCACGCATCCGACGGTGCCGAAAGGCGCCCGACGACAACGCCCCCGTCATCCCGGGGTTGCGAAGCAGGGCCCGGGATCCAGAAGCCGCCGCGGCGGCAAGCTCGGGCACCGCCGGCGGCTCTGGATCCCGGGTTCGCTGAAGGCGCCCGGGAAAGGCGGCGGCCGAGTCTCGAGGTGCTTCGGAGATGCCTGAACCCGGTCGCCCGTCGCGGGGACTTGGAATTTCGTCAGCAATCGGACCTCGGACACATGACCGGCCTCGCCATCCTCGACGTCGCGCGCGACGGCATCTTCGTCTTCCTCAAGGTCGCCGGGCCGCTGATGCTCGTGGCGCTCGCCGTCGGGCTCGTGGTCTCGCTGGTCCAGGCGCTGACGCAGATCCAGGAGCAGACCCTGATCTACGTGCCCAAGATCGTCTCGGTCTTCGCCGCCCTCCTGCTGATGCTGCCGTTCATGGGCGACGCGCTCGCCGGCTACATGACCCGCATCGCCGCGCGCATCGCCGCCGGCCAGTGAGACGGGGCGGGCGGCCGGCTGCTATGACGCGCCATGAACCTGCTCCTGCCCGGGATCGCGGCGGCCTACCTGCTGACCTTCGCCCGCGTCGGCACGCTGATCATGCTGATGCCGGGCATCGGCGAGCAGTCGGTCTCGCCGCGCATCCGGCTGTCCTTCGCCCTGCTGGTCTCGCTGCTGCTGTTCCCGATGGTGAGGCCGCTGCTGGCGGTGGGCCCCGACGCGATCGGCGCGCCCCGGCTGATCGGCCTGCTGTTCTCGGAGACGCTGGTCGGGCTGGTGATCGGGCTGACCGTGCGGATGATCCTCGCCGCGCTCCAGACCGCGGGCCTGATCGTCTCGCAGCAGCTCGGCCTGTCCTACGCCATGACCGTCGACCCGGCGCAGGGCGGCCAGCAGCCGGCGCTCGGCAACTTCCTGTCGCTGCTCGGCATCACGCTGATCCTCGCGGCCGACCTGCACCACGTGGCGCTCGACGCGATCTCGCGGAGCTACGCGGTGCTGCCGCCGCAGGCGGTGCCGGCCTTCGGCGATGCGGCGACGCTGGCGCTGAAGGCGGTCGGCCGCGGGTTCACCCTCGGCGTCCAGATCGCCTCGCCGTTCATCGCCTTCGGCATCCTGTTCAACCTCGGCCTCGGGGTGCTGTCGCGGCTGATGCCGCAGCTGCAGGTGTTCTTCGTCGCGGTGCCGGCCTCGGTGCTGATCGGCATGCTGATCCTGTTCGGCTCGCTCGGCGTGATGATGACCGTGTTCCTGGACGACCTCGGCCGCTACCTGCTCGAGTTCGCCGGGCGGTGACCACGACGACGCACAGCCGCCGCGGCCCCGGCCAGGTCGGGAGCCGTTGACCCATGGCCGAGGGGACCGAGCAGGAAGACAAGACCGAGGAGCCGACCCAGCGCCGGCTCGATCAGGCGATCGAGCAGGGCAACGTCGCGACCAGCGCCGAGATCAACACCTTCGCGATCCTGGCCGCCTTCACCCTGGCGCTGATGATCGCCGGGCCGGGCATCGCCCGCGGCCTGCTCGCCGAGATGCGCGGCTTCCTGATGAACGCCCACGCGGTCCCCGACGACCCGCACGCCATGGCGGGGATCGCCGGCCGCACCCTGACGATCTGGTTCCAGGCGCTCGCGGTCCCGGTCGGGCTCGTCGCGGTGGCGGGGCTGGCCGCCGGCCTGCTGCAGCACCCCCTGGTCTTCACCACCGAGACGCTCGGGCCGAAGTTCGAGCGGATCTCGCCGATGGCCGGCGCCAAGCGCATCCTCGGGCTCGAGGCGCTGTTCCAGTTCGGCAAGGGGCTCGCCAAGATGGCGGTCGTCGGGGTGGTGGTCGGCACCGTGCTGTGGCGCGACCGCGACCGGCTCGAGGTGTTCGCCCGCCTCGATCCGGCGGCCTGCCTCAGCGCGATCCTCGGCATCAGCGTCAAGCTGCTCGGCGGCGTGCTCGCCATCCATCTCGTGATCACGATGGCCGACGCCCTGTACCAGCGCTACCGCTGGCGCCAGCGCCTGCGCATGTCCAAGGAGGAGATGAAGCAGGAGATGAAGGAATCGGACGGCAACCCCGAGGTGAAGGGCCGGATGAAGCAGATCCGGATGCAGCGGGTGAAGAAGCGGATGATGGCCGCCGTGCCGACCGCCACGGTGATCATCACCAACCCGACCCACTACGCGGTGGCCCTGCGCTACGAGGCCGGCATGGGCGCGCCGGTCTGCGTCGCCAAGGGCGTCGACTCCCTGGCCTTCCGCATCCGCGAGCTGGCCAAGGCGCACGACGTGCCGGTGCTGGAGAACCCGCCGCTCGCCCGCGCGCTGCACGCCACCGTGGACATCGACGAGGCGATCCCGGCCGAGCACTACAAGGCGGTCGCCGAGGTGATCGGCTTCGTGATGCGCCTGCGCCGCCGGGCCGCCTGACGGGTCCGTACGCACGGTTTGTCCACCTTCCTCCGTCAGGCTTCGCCGCGACCGACCGGAAGACAGCCCTTGCCGATCGGCGGCGTGAAGGCATAACCGGTCCTTCGTTTCTGGATTCAAGGCCCGATGGCGGATCTGAGTGGACCCACGCCCGCGGTTTCGGGCTCGATCGACCGGTCGGAACGGCCCGGGCGGGTCGGATTGCTGCTCGTCCTCGCCGGGCTGCTGGTCGGGGCGGCGATAGGCCTGTCGTTCGTGGCCAACGAGCAGGCGCAGTCGCTGATCATCTGGCTGCTGGCGCTGCTGGCCATGGCCGGCGTGTTCTTCCTGTTCGCGATGGCGATCGGCGCGATCCAGCTCAGCGGGCAGGGCGGGCGCGACGACATCACCAAGGCGATCGTCGACGCCGCCCCCGAGGCGACCGTCGTGGTCGAGGAGGGCGGCCGGCTGATCTACGCCAACGAGGCCTATCTCCACGTCGCGGGCGGCGACAGCTTCTCGACGCTGCGCCCGGTCGAGCGGATCTTCGTCGGCTCGCCGGAGGTGTCGGAGGCGATCTACCGCCTGTCCCAGGGCGCCCGCGACGGGCGCAGCCACGCCGAGGAGGTGCGGATGTCGCCGCCGCCGGCGGCGAGCGCCAGGGGGCGCGACTTCGCCTGGTACCGCATCCAGGTCCGCCCGCTTCCGCGGCCGGGACGGGCCGCCTCGCTGTGGACGGTCAGCGACATCACCGCCGAGCGCGAGCGCCAGGAGAACGTCTTCCAGGAACTCCAGCACGCGATCGACTACCTCGACCACGCGCCCGCCGGCTTCCTCTCGATCGATCCGACCGGGGCGATCGTCTACATGAACGCGACGCTGGCGGCCTGGCTCGGCTACGACCTCGCGGTCGTCGGCCCCGGCGGCCCGCACCTCTCCGAGATCGCGCCCGCCGCCGACGCGCTGATCCAGAATGCCGGGCTCCCCGGCGAGGTCCGCACCGACCGGTTCGACCTCGACCTGCGCCGCCGCAACGGCCACCCGATGCCGGCGCGGCTGTATCACCGCGTCGCCTTCGGCAAGGACGGCAAGCCCGGCGCGTCGCGGACCTTCGTCATCAACCGCTCGGCCGGGGCCGAGAGCGACGAGCCGCAGCGCGCCGCCGAGGTGCGGCTCGCGCGCTTCCTCAACAACTCGCCGATCGCGATCGCGACGCTGGACCGCTCCGGCCGGATCGCGCGGGCGAACGCCTCGTTCGCGCGCCTGTTCGGCACCCTGCCGCGGCACGCGGTGGCCGATTCGGCCGCCGGCGCCGAGGAGCCGAACGTCGCCGAATCGGTGGTCGAGCGCGACCGCCCGGCCCTCGATGCAGCGCTCGCCAAGGCGGCGAGCGGGCTCTCCGAGATCGAGCCGATCGAGGTGATGCTGATGGGCAATGCCAACCGCTCGGCGCGGGTCTGGCTCAGCCCCGCCGGCGGGGAGGGCGCTCCGGGCCAGGAGCCGGAGGAGGCCGATCGCGAGCCGCTGATCCTCTACGCCCTCGACACCACGGCCCAGCGCCAGCTCGAGCAGCAGATCGCCCAGACCCAGAAGATGGACACCGTCGGCCAGCTCGCCGGCGGCATCGCGCACGACTTCAACAACGTCCTCCAGGCGATCATCGGCTACTCGGACCTGCTGCTCGCGAGCCACAAGCCGACCGATCCGGCCTTCCAGGACATCATGCAGATCAAGCAGAACGCCAACCGGGCGGCGGGCCTCGTGCGCCAGCTCCTGGCGTTCTCCCGCCGCCAGACGCTGCGCCCGGAGGTGATGAACGTCGGGGAGGCGCTCTCGGAGCTGACGCTGCTGCTGAAGCGCCTGCTCGGCGAGCGGGTCGGGCTCGACCTCAAGCATGGGCGCGACATCTGGCCGGTGAAGGCCGACGTGAACCAGTTCGAGCAGGTGATCGTGAACCTGGCGGTCAACGCCCGCGACGCGATGCCCGGCGGCGGCCGCCTTGTAGTGCTCGGCCGGGATCGCCTCGTCGATGTCCACGGTGGCGTGCAGCGCGCGGGCGAGC
>NZ_VRUV01000250.1:0-6575 GCF_008039455.1 Methylobacterium sp. WL116 | reverse complement strand
GCGATCGAGGCCAGCGCGCCCCACCCCTTCGTGTCGCGCGGCGGCCTGAAGCTCGAGGCGGGCCTCGACGCCTTCGGCCTCGATCCGGCCGGGATCCCCTGCCTCGACGTCGGCGCCTCGACCGGCGGCTTCACCGACCTGCTCCTGCGCCGCGGCGCGACGCGGGTCGTCGCGGTCGATGTCGGGCACGGCCAGCTTCACGCCAGTCTGACCGCCGACCCACGGGTCACGAACCGCGAAGGGACCGACATCCGAACCCTCGCGCCGGGCAGCCTCGACCCTGCCCCTTGCCTTGCCAGCATCGACGTGAGCTTCATCGCCCTGCGCCTCGTGCTGCCGGCGGTGGCCGGGCTGCTGGCGCCGGGCGCGCACCTGATCGCGTTGATCAAGCCGCAATTCGAGGCCGGCCGCGAGCGCGTCGGCCGCGGCGGCATCGTCCGCGACGACGCCGTCCACGCGGAGGTCTGCGATGCGGTGCGCCGCACCCTCGCCGGCCTCGGCTTCACGATCCTCGGCCTGATCCCCTCCCCCGTCCGGGGCGGGGACGGCAACACCGAATTCCTCGTCGGCGCACGCGCCGATCGACCGCACGAAAGACCCGATGACCGCATCTGAAACCGTCACGATCCGTCGCCTCGGCGCGCGCGGGGACGGCATCGCCGAAGACAGCACGGCGATCGCCTTCGCGCTTCCGGGCGAGCGCGTCGCGATCCGGCGCGACGGCGGGCGCGGCGAGCTCCTCGGCATCGAGACGCCCTCGCCCGATCGGATCGCCCCGATCTGCCCGTACTTCTCCCGCTGCGGCGGCTGCGCGACACAGCACCTCGCGCCCGAGCCCTACGCCGCCTGGAAATACGCGCAGGTCGCCAACGCCCTGGCCCAGGCCGGGCTCGACCGCGCTCCCGATCCGCTGATCGACGCCCACGGCGAGGGCCGCCGGCGCATCACCCTGCACGTCCGCGAGGTCGAGGGCCGGGCCGAGGCCGGGCTGATGGCCGCGCGCAGCCACGCCCTCGTCGCGATCGACCATTGCCCGATCACGGTGCCGGCCCTGCATCGGGCCCCCGAGATCGCGCGGGCGCTCAGTGCGCCCCTCGGGCACGGGCGAAAGCCCCTCGACGTCGCGGTGACCGCGACCGAGGCCGGTCTCGACGTGGACCTGCGCGGCCACGGCCCGGTCGAGGCCGGCGTGCGCGCCACGCTGGTGCGGCTCGCCGGAGAGCTCGACCTCGCCCGCCTGTCGCTGCACGGCGACGTGGTGGTGGAGCGCAAGGCCGTCACGGTGGCCTCGGGCGACGCGCGCCTCCATCCGCCGCCGGGCGGCTTCCTCCAGGCGACGGCGGCCGGCGAGGCGACGCTGTCCGGGCTGGTGCGCGACGCCTTCACCAAGAAGACCAAGCGCGCCGTCGACCTGTTCTCCGGCTGCGGGCCCTTCACCCTGGCGATGGCGCGCACCGCCACCGTCCACGCGGTCGAGAGCGAGGCCGGCGCGCTGGCGGGCATCGCGCGGTCCTATCGCTCCGCGCTCGGCCTGAAGGGCGTCACCACGGAAGCCCGCGACCTGTTCCGCCGCCCCGTCCTCGCCCACGATCTGAACGGCTACGACGCCGTGGTCTTCGATCCGCCGCGGGCCGGCGCACAGGCGCAGGCGAAGCAGATCGCGGAATCCAAGGTGCCGCTGGCCGTCGGCGTCAGCTGCGACGCCGGGACCTTCGCCCGCGACGCGGCGACCCTTGTCGCGGCGGGCTTCGGCCTGGAGCGGGTCACCCCGGTGGACCAGTTCCGGTACTCGGGCCACGTCGAGATGGTCGGCGTGTTCCGCAGGGCGGTCGCGGTCAAGCGCCGGCTGTAGCGGCCGGCGTCCGCCTGGACGCGGTACCGAGCCCGCGCGGACGCGCGAGCCGGCGCGACGGGAGCGTCACGCCTCCCGGAGGCAGGGAAGAGGTCGAATCTCGTCGCTCCGTGCGGGTCGGTCGCCGCGAAGGCGCGGCGCCGCACACGGGGTGGGGCCGGCTACGAGCGGTCGGCCTCGGCCGTCACGAAGGTCAGGCAGCGGGCGCGGGCCTGCGGATCCCTGATGCGGTCGAAGGCTCGGACGAGGGCCAAGGTCTCGGCCTCGCGGGATTCGGGCTCGCCCCCCGTGAAGAACGTGCTGACCGGCTCATCGAGCGTTTGCGCGATCCGCTCGAGGCTCGCGCGCGCGATGGACAGATGGGCATCCGGCTTTTTCACAAGACGACCTCATAGGCACAGCCTCCCACGGAGCCAATCAATTTATCGAGACTCCGGCCGCCTTCGGCCCAAGGCTTTTGGCGAGATGGCGACCCAGGATCACCAGGGCCTTCCGCACGATGTCGGCGGCCTCGTCGTTCCCGGTCGCCACAGCTTCGCGGTAGGCGGCGGAGAAGTCCTCGACGACCGCATCGAGCGCCTCGCCGTTCATGTCGGCCAGGAGAGTCTGGACGGCGCCGACGGAGACGGCATGCTTCGGTTCCTGCCACGCCGGGGCGAAACGCGTGCTCGAGGATCGGATCGCCTCGCGCGACCGATCGATCGCCAAGCGGGACAGCGCCATCAGATCGTTCGAATGGCCGATGCGCCGACGGCTCTGTCGTATCCGGGTCTTGAGAGCTGCTTTCTCGCATCGATAAGCAATCATGGATATGATCTCGCAGGTGATGAAATCGATGATCGTGCAAATGCGAAAGCAATAGACGATAGGGCACTGACAGTTTTGCGTCAAACAAACGTCTGATGTTCAGATTTGTTAGTCGCGTGACCTGAGCATCAGGCTTTCGTGGACCCGGTGCGCAAACGCCGGCCACGTCGTGCCTCGATAGGGTCGGGGGCACGGCTGCCGCGCCCCAACCAACGTAAAAGTATCATAGGGCGGTTGGATGCTGCACGTTCACTCGGCCGGCGAGAAGTGACACCAACATAAGTTGTATGTCGGCCTCACGTTTCTGTTACCGCGTGTGCCGGTTCAGAACAGGCTGCCTTGCGCGTCCTCGTCGCTGGACCGCGGCTGTTCGGCTGCTGGACGATCCGCCGGTGGGATGGCCGGCTGAGGCCGGCCGACCGGCTCGATCAACGCCGCGTCGTCGTTGCGAACGGCGTTCACCCGGTCGGAGACCGGGTCGAGGCGGAGCCAGTCGTCCGGGCATGGCCGGCAGAGGGCCGCCGCCTCGGCCTGATCCACCGCGCGGGTGTCGAGCCAGGGTGCGACCTGCTCCGGCGCGAGGATCGCCGGCATCCGGTCGTGCACCGCCGCCATGGTTCCGTTGGCCCCCGTCGTGACGATGGCCGCCGTGTCGATCTCCGAGCCGTCCGCCCCGAGCCAGGATTCCCACAGGCCGGCGAGCGCCATCGGCGCGCCGTCCGCGCGGCGGATCGCGAAGGGTGTCCGCACCGCGCTGCGTCCGGTGCCCTCGCGCCGCCATTCGTAGAAGCCGTCGGCCAGGAAGACGCAGCGGCGGTGGCGCACCGCGCCGCGGAAGGTCGCCTTCTCCAGGATGGTCTCGACCCGCGCGTTGATCACCAGCGGAAAGGTCTTGGGGTCCTTCAGCCAGCTCGGCCAGAATCCCCAGCGCACCAGCCGGAAATGCCGCGCGCCGCCCTCGGCGATCACGATCGGCACGGGCTGCGTCGGCGCCACGTTGTAGCGCGGCGGGAAGTTCGGGCGCTCCGGGTAGCCGTAGAATTCGGCGAAGCGTTCGGGCGCCTGGGCGATGAAGAAGCGTCCGCACATCCCGAGAGGTTCCTATCCGCCGGCGATCGCCGCCCGCGGCGGCGCGCGGCGGCCGTCTAGAGCCACTTCTTCCAGCGGAAGAACACGTAAGGCAGCACGGCGGCGACGACCATCATCACCACCGCCATCGGGTAGCCGAAGCTCCAGTCGAGCTCCGGCATGGTCTTGAAGTTCATCCCGTAGATCGAGGCGATCAGCGTCGGGGGCATGAACACCACCGCCATGACCGAGAACAGCTTGATGATGTTGTTCTGCTCGAGGTTCACCAGCCCCAGAGTCGCGTCGAGCAGGAACTGGATCTTCGAGGACAGGAAGGTCGCGTGCTCCTCGAGCGATTGCAGGTCGCGCAGGGTCGAGCGCACGTCCTCGCGCAGCTCGCGCGGGGCCTTGGCCGTCCGGTAGGTGGCCGAGAGCGAGAGCAGGATGCGCTCCATCGAGACGAGGCTCTCGCGCTGCTTCGAGATCAGGTCGCCGTGGCGGCCGAGGGCGCGGAGCGTGTCCTGGAGCGCGGTGTTGCGCGCGCTCGGGTCGGCCTGGACCTCGAAGATCTTGCCCGAGAGCCGGTCGATGCGCTCGCCCTGGAGCTGGAGCACGTCCGCCGCGCGGTCGATCACCGCCTCGATCAGGCCGGCGAGGATGGTCTCGCCCGAGGGCGTCCCCGTCGGCCCGCTGCCGGTCGCCCGGCCGGCGCGCTGGGTGTACATCCGGAACGCCTGCGGCTCCTCGTAGCGCACCGTCACGAGCTTGCGGCCCTGCAGGATGAAGGTGATGCCGGCGAGCCCCGGATCCTCCGAATCGCTGACCTTCGAGAGCACGCGCCCGGTCATGTAGCGGGCGCCGTCCTCGACGTAGAGCAGCTCGGACGGCTCGATGTCCTTCATCTCCTCCCGCGTCGGCACCTGGATGCCCATGAAGGCCTCGACCTTGAGGTCCTCCTCCCGCGTCGGCTTGATCATGTCGAGCCAGACGGTGTCGTCGGGGATCGGGTCCTGCAGCTCGAGGGGGCGGCGCTCCAGCAGCATCTGGCCGGTGCCGGTGACCGGCTGGTGGATGAAGATCACGAAGAGCGAACCTGGGGATGGGCGCTCTGTCGAGCGCCGTCATGGGCGGGGGCGCTCACGCGAGCGCCGTTCAGGGACGAACGCGCTCAGTCGAGCGCGTGGGGCGGCGGCGCGCTTGCATCCGGCACGAAGAAGTCCGGCGCAAGGGGTACGCCCGCGGTGACGCGGTATTGCGAGAAATCCGTGACGCCGTTCTGCGACAGGAACGTGTCGTCGATCAGGAATTGGCCGGTGATCTCGCGAGCCGGCTTCAGAAACAGGGTATGGGCCGCGTCGGCGATGATCTCGGGGGTGCGGCTCGCCCGCATCAGCGCCTCGCCGCCGAGCAGGTTGTTGACCGCCGCCGTCGCGATGGTGGTGCGCGGCCACAGCGCGTTCACGGCGATGCCGGCCTTGCGCAGCTCGCCGGCGAGGCCGAGCACGCACAGCGACATCCCGAACTTCGCCATCGTGTAGGCGAGGTGCGGCGAGAACCACTTCTCCGCCATGTCGAGCGGCGGCGACAGCATCAGGATGTGCGGGTTCTGCGCCTTTTCCAGATAGGGAAGCGCGTATTTCGAGACCATGTAGGTCCCGCGCGTGTTGATCTGATGCATCAGGTCGAAGCGCTTCATCTCGGTCTGGCGCGTCGGGGTCAGCGAGATCGCGCTGGCGTTGTTGACCACGATGTCGACGCCGCCGAACGTCTCCGCGGCGCGCGTGAAGGCGTCGCGCACCGAATCCTCGTCGCGCACGTCGACCACCAGCGGCAGCGCCCGGCCGCCGGCCGCCTCGATCGCGGCCGCGGCGGTGTGGATCGTGCCCTCGAGCTTGGGGTGGGGCGTCTCGGTCTTGGCCGCGATCACCACGTTGGCCCCGTCGCGGGCCGCGCGCAGGCCGATGGCGAGCCCGATGCCGCGCGAGGCGCCGGTGATGAACAGGGTCTTGTCGGCCAGGGTACCGGTCATCGCTTCCTCCGCGCGTGGGTCGGGCGTTGCGTGTCAGGGCTTGATCCGGAACCGGGCGGGCTGCGTCCCGTCGGCATCCGTGAAACCGTATTCCGCCGCGATGTCGCCGGCGTGGATCACCCGGCCCGACCGGGCGATCACGTCGGGGTCTGCGGCGAGCGCCGCCAGCGCGCGGCCGGCATAGAGCGGGCTCTCGGTGGCGAGCGCGCCCTGCCCGAGGTCGCAGACGCGCTCGGTCCGCACGAAGCCCGGCGAGAGGGCGAGCGCGGTGACGCCGTGCGGGCGCAGCTCCTCTCCGAAGGCGAAGGCGAGGCGGTTCGTCGTCGCCTTGGCGAGGTCGTAGTAGACGTCGCCGAGGTAGCCCTCCTCGGTCCCGAAGGAGACCAGCGCGATCAGGCCCGATCCCGCCGCGATCATCGCCGGCGCCACGGCGCGGGCGAGCAGCAAACCGGGATAGGGGCCGACGCGGGCGAATTCCGCGAACGGCTCGGCCGAGCGGCGCCAGAACGGCGTGCCCCATCCGGTCCCGTCCGGGTAGCGCTCGCCGTCGTAGCCCTCGTTGCCGCCCCAGACGCTCGAGACCGCAACGTCGATGCGGCCGAAGCGGCGCAGGGTCCAGTGGACGAGCGCGTCGACGGCGCGCTCGCTGGTGTGGTCGCAGAGATAGTGGTGGCCCTCGCCGCCGGCGGCGTCGACCTCGCGGCTGGTGTCCTCGATCGATTCGGCGCGCTGCTCGGTGCGCGGCCCGGTCTCGCTCGACCGTGCGGTGACGACCACCGTGGCGCCCGCCTCGCCGAGCGCCCGGGCGATGCCCCGCCC
>NZ_VRUV01000024.1:0-23152 GCF_008039455.1 Methylobacterium sp. WL116 | reverse complement strand
GTGCCTGGGAGGCGCCGGTGCAGCTGCGCTTCACCACCAAGTTCGCCGCGGTCGAGCCGCTGCTCGACCTGCCGCACAACCGCCGCACCCGCCTCCGGTTCTCGGTCAACGCCCGCACCGCGACGCGGTGCGCGTCGAGACCGGGGCGCTGCTCGCGGCCTCCGAGGAAGCGGGAACCGAGGTCGACCTGCATGTCGGCGCGCACGTGGTCTACCGCAACGCCAACCCCGCCGCCGACCCGCGGCGCGTGGTGCTGTTCGGCGATTCCTACGCGCATTTCGCGCCGATGCTGCTCACCGGGCTGCTGGCCGAGAGCTTCGCCGAGGTGCACTTCGTGTGGTCGTCGAGCTTCGACTGGGCTTACGTCGAGCGGGTGCGCCCCGACATCCTGCTGTTCGAGCTGGCCGAGCGCTTCCTCGCCCGCCTGCCCGCCGACGACTTCGACGTGGCCGCCGGGCGCCGGGCCGGCGCGGCCGGCTAGAGCATTCTCCGCGATCCCCGGATCACGTGGAATGCTCTCCCGTTGCAAGATCGCGTCAGGGGATCGGCTGGCTCAGGGTGGTTTCGACGAGGACGTCGTCGGTCTGGGCCGCGAGGTAGAGGTCCGGCGTCCACGCGATGCCGAGGAGCAGGACGACGATCGCGAGGAGGCCGGCCAGGCCCAGCGTCACCCCGTCGGCCTGCCGCCGCAGCGCGTGGATCGCGGCGCATCCGGCGGTGAACATGGCCGCCTCGGCGGCGGGGATCGCGAGGGCAAGCGACATCGGGCCTTCTCTCCGGACGTTTCGGCGGGATCGTGCCACCCGTCTCACGGTCCGGCATCGAATGCGAGATGCCGAGGCCTGCGCGGGGCGACGACCGAGGGAGACATCCAAGCAGGAAACGGGCTAAGTGCACCTCACAAAACCCCCGACCTCCGCGGCCGTTCACTATGTCGGCGACGCCACGACGGGGGGGTTGTGAGAGGCACCAAGCCTGCCGCAACCTTTCCCCCTCGCCGCGTCGCCCTCCCGACGGACGGCGCGACGCGCGAAACAACGGATCGCACCCATGGGATTGCTCGTCGACGGCGTCTGGCAGGATCAGTGGTACGACACGGCGTCGACCGGCGGCCGCTTCGAGCGCAAGGCCTCCGCCTTCCGCAGCTGGGTCACCGCCGACGGGTCGCCCGGCCCTTCGGGCGAGGGCGGGTTCAAGGCCGAGCCCGGGCGCTACCACCTCTACGTCTCGCTCGCCTGCCCGTGGGCGCACCGCACCCTGATCGTGCGGGCGCTGAAGGGCCTCGAGGACGCGATCTCCGTCTCCGTCGTCGACCCGCACATGGGCGCCGAGGGCTGGGTGTTCGGCGACAGCCCCGGCGCCACCCCCGATCCGATCCACCATGCGACGCGGCTCTACGAGGTCTACCGCGCCGCCGACCCGCGCTATACCGGCCGCGTCACCGTGCCGGTGCTGTGGGACCGCGAGCGGAAGACGATCGTCTCGAACGAATCGGCCGAGATCATCCGCATGCTCGACGGGGCCTTCCACGGCGGCGGGCCGGACCTCTGCCCGGACGACCTGCGCGGGGAAATCGATGCGGTGAACGCCCGGGTCTACGACCGGGTCAACAACGGCGTCTACAGGGCCGGCTTCGCCACCGCGCAATCCGTCTACGCGGAGGCCTTCGCCGCGCTGTTCGCCGAGCTCGACGCGCTGGACGCCCGCCTCGACCGGTCGCGCTACCTGTGCGGCGCTCGGCTCACCGAGGCCGACATCCGGCTGTTCACGACGCTGGTGCGGTTCGACGCGGTCTATGTCGGGCACTTCAAGTGCAACCGGCAGCGCATCGCCGACTACCCGAACCTGTCGAACTACCTGCGCGACCTCTACGCCCTGCCGGGCGTCGCCGGGACGGTGGACCTCGTCCACATCAAGCGGCACTATTACGAGAGCCATCCGACCATCAACCCGACGGGCATCGTCCCGGTGGGGCCGGCGCTGGACTTCGCCGCGCCCAACGACCGGGCCCTGCGCTTCGGCGGGTGAGGCGAACGCGCGCCGGGCTCGACGGATGCGCGCGGCGCGTTAGATCGGACGGCATGACGCTCGCACACACCTCTCGCCGCCTCGCCCTCGCCCTGCTCGCCGCGCCCTTGGCGCTGTCGGGCCCCGCCTGGTCCCAGGCCGCGGTGCAGCTCGACGGCACCTGCGAGAAACTGACGATCGAAGGGAAGGACGCCACCTCGGCCTGCAGGCCGACCCTCGGGAACAGCGCCGAGCGTCGGCGCACGACCTTCGACTTCACCACCACGGACGGGCGCACGCTCAGCTTCAGCGGCACCGGCGCGCAGCAGGAGCGCACCGAGGAGACCGACCCGCTGCAGCCGATCAACCTCGTCACCACCGGCACGTCGAGCGACAAGGGCATCGTGCGCAACCCGACCCCGGCGGTCGGCGCCTGCACCTTCTCGACGCCGGCACCGGGCAAGACCACCATCGCCTGCGAGGCCTTGGCGCCGGACGGCCGCACCTTCGCCGGGACCTTCGTGACGCAGGCCAAGGCCGCCGCCGGCGCCCCCGCGCAGTAGGCCCGGCGTTTCGAGGGTCGGGGCGCACCGCGCGACGCGCTCCACCCTGGGATGCAGCGATCCGGTCTCGGCCCGGCACCGCGCGCGGGACGGCCCTCGGGGGCCGGCGAAAACGCGACGAAACCCGCGGATTTGCCCGATTCCGCCGCGCGAGAGCGCGCGCACCGCACTGGTCAGCCGCGTGCCCGAGTCCCATGTACCCGGTCTGGCGACATTTGGTTCCAAGGCCCGACACCGCATGCTGAACGACACGCTCGCGACGGACGCGCACCCGGGTGGGTCCGACCTGATCCGGGAGACCACCACGGCCGGTTTCCGGCAGGACGTCATCGCCGAATCGGCGAACCGTCCCGTGCTGGTCGCGTTCTGGTCGCCGCGCGCACCGTCGAGCAAGACGCTGCTCGCCGTGCTGGAGAAGCTCGTCCGAGCCGCCGCGGGCAAGGTCGTGCTGGTCAAGATGAACGTCGACGAGCATCCGGCGGTCTGGGGCCAGATCGGCCAGCAGCTCGGCCTGCAGGGCGTGCCCGCCGTGGTCGCCATCGACCAGGGCCGCCCGGTCGACATGTTCGAGGGCGCCCTGCCGGAAGCGCAGATCAAGACCTTCTTCGACCGTCTCGCCGGCCCGAGCGAGATCGATCAGGTGATGGCGGAAGCCGCGCAGGCGCTGGCGGAGGGCGACCTCGCCGGCGCCTCCGAGCTCTACGCCGCGGTGCTCGGGCAGCAGCCCGACAACGTCGCGGCCCTGGCCGGCCTCGCCAAGATCCAGCTCGACGCTGGCGAGCTGGAGAACGCCAAGCAGGTGCTGGCGATGGTGCCGGAGGCCAAGGCCGCCGACCCGGGGCTCGCCGGCATCCGCGCCGCGATCGTCCTGGCCGAGCAGGCCGCGGCGCTCGGCGACCTCGCCGGCCTGGAGGCGGAGGTCGCCGTGAACCCGGACGCGCACCAGGCCCGGTTCGACCTCGCCCTCGGCCTCAATGCCGGGAACGAGCGCGAGAAGGCGGTCGATCACCTGATCGAGATCATCCGCCGCGACCGGACCTGGAACGAGGACGGCGCGCGCAAGCAGCTGCTCCAGTTCTTCGAGGCCTGGGGCCCAATGGATCCGGCCGCGATCCGCGGACGGCGCAAGCTCTCGACGCTGCTGTTCGCGTGAGGGCGGATCTGCGGGTGCAGAGGGAAGCCGAAGGTTCTGTCTTGCTGGAGGCATCATGAGCACGCATGCGGGCTACAAGGGGCCGGGCGATTGCCCGCCCGTCATCCCGGTCTTCCCCCTGCCCGGCGCCCTGCTGCTGCCGCGCGGGCAGATGCCGCTCAACATCTTCGAGCCGCGCTACCTCGCGATGGTGGACGACGCCCTGCGGACCGACCGGGTCATCGGCATGATCCAGCCCGACGCCGAGGGCGGCGCCTCGCCGTTGAACCCGAAGCTGTACCGCGTCGGCTGCGCCGGGCGGATCACCCAGTTCGCCGAGACCGGCGACGGGCGCTACCTGCTCTCGCTGACCGGCATCGGCCGCTTCCGGGTGATGAGCGAGCTGGCCACCACCGGCGCCTATCGCCGCTGCCAGGTCAGCTACGACGACTTCGCCATCGATTTCACCGCGCGCGCCGGCGAGGACGCGGTGGACCGCGAAGGCGTGCTGCGGGCGCTGCGCGACTTCGTCGATTCCAACGACCTCAAGGTCGACTGGGCCGGGATCGAGGAGGCGCCGAACGAGGCCCTGGTCAACGCGCTGTGCATGATGAGCCCGTTCGGCGTCCGCGAGAAGCAGGCGATGCTCGAGGCCGCCGACCTGAAGACCCGCGCCGAGATCCTGGTCGCGGTCACCGAGATGGAGATGGTGCGCAGCACCGGGCCCGAGCCGACGATGCAGTGACGGCTCGAAGGACGGCCGGCGGCGACGAGCGCCCGCGCCTTCGCGACCAACCGGCACGGCTTCCCATGGAGAACCAGAGCATGACGCAGGACATGACCACGCAGAGCACCGCCGTCGAGGCGACCCGCGTCGACCCGAAGCTCCTCGAGCTGCTGGTCTGCCCGCTGACCAAGGGCACCCTCGATTACGATGCCGGCCGCCAGGAGCTGATCAGCCGCTCGGCCAAGCTCGCCTACCCGATCCGCGACGGCATCCCGATCATGCTGCCGGAAGAGGCGCGCCAGCTGACGGACTGAGCCGGGGCGAGGACGAGGGCATGGCGTTCAAGGCGAAATCCGCCTCCGAGACGAAGGCGGCTGAGCTCGCATCCGCGATCGTGCGCATCGCCGACCGGGACGGCGCGCCGCTGCAGATCGGCGTCGACCGGCTGCGCCAGGGCAACCCGCGGCTGACGCCGCTGGCGATCGGCCAGCTCTACCGCAAGCATCGCGACCACCTCGACGCCGCCCTCGCCGAGCGCGGCTACACCCTCGTCGGCTATGCCGACCAGGGCCCCGGCCGCGGCATGGAGTTCGAGATCGACCCCGCCTGACACGGGACCCGGCCGGGGCGTCGAACGTGCCGCGGTACCGGCCATCGCCCGCCCGTGGTAGGGGAGGCGATGCCCCGCTGGCTTTTCCTCACCTTCGTCGCCGCCGTGGCGCTGGCCGTGCTCGGCAGCGCCATCATCGTCCTGCGCGCCCCGCCGTCCAAGCCGCCGGCCGCCAGCCTGTCCTGCGCACCGATGCCCTGCCCGGGGACCGCGCCGACGGCGTGAGCCCCGGCCGAGCGGCCTTCGCCGGCCATTTCCGCACGGGCCTCGGACGAGCCGCGGGGCCCCCCTCGCCGCCGCGGGCGGGGAGGCCTGCACGATGCGGCACCGTCGCGAAACGCCTCAGAAGAAGATCGGCCGCGCGCTCGCGTGGTGCTCGCCGAGCACGGTGCCGGTGGCGGGCTCGATCTCCTTGAGCACCACGTCGTAGCCCCAGAGGTCGGCGAGGTGCTGCAGCACGCGCCGGGCGTCGTCCTTCTGCAGGGTGATCTTGTTCAGCGCCTTGTGGTGCAGGATCAGGCGGCGGTCGCCTTCGAGGTCGACGTCCACCACCTCGATGTCGGGATCGAGCCAGGCCACGTCGTACTGGCGGCCGAACGAGCGGCGCATCTTGCGGTAGCCGCGCTCGTCGTGGATCGCGGCGACGTGCAGCTCGGGCTGCTCCGGATCGTCGGCGACGTGGAACAGCCGCATGTCGCGCATCAGCTTCGGCGACAGGAACTGGGCGATGAAGCTCTCGTCGCGGTAGTTCTCCCAGCAATCGCGCAGCACCGCCATGCCGTCGCCGGTGCCGGCGATGTCGGGGAACCACTGCCGGTCCTCCGCCGTCGGTTGCTCCACGATGCGGGCGATGTCCTGCATCATCGCGAAGCCGATCGCGTAGGGGTTGTGGCCGCTGTAGCTGCGGTCGTCGTAGTTCGGCTGGCGGATGACGTTGGTGTGCGACTGCAGGAACTCGAGGTAGGCCGCCTCGCCGATCAGGCCCTTCTCGGAGAGCGCGTTCATGATCCGGTAGTGGCAGTAGGTGGCGCAGCCCTCGTTCATCACCTTGGTCTGGCGCTGCGGGTAGAAGTACTGCGCCACCAGCCGGACGATGCGCAGGATCTCGCGCTGCCAGCGCTGCAGGCGCGGGGCGACCTTCTCCAAGAAGTAGAGGATGTTCTCCTGCGGCAGCTCGAGCAGCGCCTTGCGCCGCTCGATCGCCTGGTCGGCGCGCGTCGCCCCCGCCTTCGCCGGCAGGGTGCGCCACAGGTCGTTGTAGATCTGCTCGCCGTGCTCGACCCGCTCGCGCTCGCGCCGCTGCTCGGAGGCGAGGTCCGGCCGCTTCTTGCGCGGGTAGCGGTGCACGCCCTGGCTCATCAGCGCGTGGGCGGCGTCGAGCACCTGCTCGACGGCCTGATGGCCGTAGCGCTCCTCGCAGCGGGAGATGTAGGTCTTGGCGAAGTCGAGATAATCGAGGATGCCCTCGGCGTCGGTCCACTGCCGGAACAGGTAGTTGTTCTTGAAGAAGTGGTTGTGACCGAACGCGGCGTGGGCGATCACCAGCGTCTGCATCGTCGCCGTGTTCTCCTCCATGATGTAGGAGATGCACGGGTCGGAGTTGATGACGATCTCGTAGGCGAGCCCCATCATGCCGCGGCGATAGCCGGATTCGTGCTGGGCGAAGTGCTTGCCGAACGACCAGTGCTTGTAGAACAGCGGCATGCCGATCGACGCGTAGGCGTCGAGCATCTGCTCGGCGGTGATGATCTCGATCTGGTTCGGATACCACGACAGCCCGAGCGCCCGCGCCTCGACCTCGCAGGCGTCGTGGATGCGCCGGATGGTGTCGAAGTCCCAGTCGTTGCCGGTGAACAGCGGTTTTGGGGCGCCGGACGTCGCGCGTGTCTTGAGAGCAGTCATATCGCCTCCCGATCGGCCGGCCGAAGCGCGACGTACCCCCTCTCCCGTGCGGGAGAGGGTTGGGGTGAGGGGGCAGGTCCGTCCGGAGAGGTCACCCCCCTCACCCTGTCCCTCTCCCAACCGGGAGAGAGGACCCGCGCCCCGACATGACGACCTGCGAAGCTCAAGACTCCGCCTCCGCCCGCGCGTCCTTGCGCCCGAACAGGTCGCGGAAGACGGCGTAGATCTCGCGGCGGTGGTTGACCTTGCGCATGGCGATCGGGCCGCCGGCCTTGGCGATGGCCTCGTAGGTCCGCCACAGGGTGGTGCGGTGCTCGACGAAGCCGGCGCGCGGGCCGTTCTCGTCGCCGACCTCGAGATAGGCGAAGTGCTGGCAGGCCGGCAGGATGTGGGCGCGCAGCAGCTCGGTCGAGGTCGGGCCGTCGGAGGAGACGTTGTCGCCGTCCGACGCCTGCGCCGCGTAGATGTTCCAGTCGTTGGGGTCGTAGCGCTCGGCGATGATGCGCTTCATCTCGACCAGCGCCGAGGAGACCAGCGTGCCGCCCGTCTCGCGGGAGCCGAAGAAGGTCTCCTCGTCGACCTCGGTCGCCCGGTCGGTGTGGCGGATGAACACGATCTCCACGTGCCGGTAGCGGCGCGTGAGGAAGATGTGCAGCAGGATGTAGAACCGCTTGGCGAGGTCCTTCATGTGCTCGGTCATCGAGCCGGACACGTCCATCAGGCAGAACATCACCGCCTGCGCGATCGGGCGCGGATACGGCTCGAAGCGGCGGTAGCGCAGGTCGATCGGGTCGACGTAGGGGATGCGCCGCGACATCGAGTTGCGCAGCGTCCGGGTGAGGGCGAGGTTGGCCGGCGAGCCGGTCACGGTGTAGCCGGCCCGGCGCAGCCCCTCCGTCTCCACCACCGCCAGGCGGCGCTTGGCGAGGTCGGGCAGCTCCAGGTCCTCGAGGAACAGCTCGAGGAACTCCTCCCGGGTCAGGACGAAGCGGAACGCGTCCTCGTTGTTCTCGCCGCCGTCCCCGCCCTCGCCGGAGCCGCGGCCGCCCCCGCCGCCCTGCGGCCGCTCGATGCGGTCGCCTTCCACATAGGTCTTGTTGCCGGGCAGGATGTGGTCCTGGAGGCCGGTGCCCGGCTGGCGGGAGAAACGCGGCTCGCGCACCCCGTCGGCCGGCACCGTGACGCGGCCGTCCTTGCCGAGGTCCTTGATGTCCTTCTCGCGGGCCGACTCGCGCACGGCCCGCTGGGCCACGTCCTTGACCCGCCTAAGGAAGCGCTGCCGGTTGGCGAGGCTCTTGCCTCCTGGATTCAATCGACGGTCGACGATGTGCATTCGGTGATCAAATCCCCGCCCGCAAGATCCGACCGGGATAACGCGCCGGCCGGTCGTCCGAAATCATGGCGGATCTCGATCAGGTCCCCGAGGGGACCGAATCATCCCGCCTGCTTCACCCGCATGTACCACTCGACCAGGCGGCGCACCTGCCGCTCGGTGTAGCCGCGCGAGATCATCCGGTCGACGAACTCGCCGTGCTTCTTCTCGGTCTCGCCGTCCTTCTTCGAGCCGAAGGAGATCACCGGCAGCAATTCCTCAACCTGGCTGAACATCCGCCGCTCGATGACCTCGCGCAGCTTCTCGTAGGACGTCCACGAGGGGTTGCGGCCGCCGTGCTGAGCCCGCGAGCGCAGGGCGAACTTCACCACCTCGTTGCGGAAGTCCTTCGGGTTGGCGATCCCGGCCGGCTTCTCGATCTTCGTCAGCTCCTGGTTGAGAAGCTCGCGGTTGAGCAATTGCCCGGTCTCGGAATCCTTGAAGTCCTGGTCCTCGATCCAGGCGTCGGCGTAGTCGATGTAGCGGTCGAACAGGTTCTGGCCGTAATCGTGGTAGGATTCGAGATAGGCCTTCTGGATCTCGTGGCCGATGAACTCGGCGTAGCGCGGCGCCAGCTCGCCCTTGATGAACTCGAGGTAGCGCTTCTCGGTCTCGGGCGGGAGCTGCTCGCGGCGCAGCGACTGCTCGAGCACGTACATCAGGTGCACCGGGTCGGCCGAGACCTCGGTGGTGTCGTGGTTGAAGGTCGCGGCCAGCACCTTGAAGGCGAAGCGGGTCGAGATCCCGTCCATGCCCTCGTCGACGCCGGCCGAATCCTTGTACTCCTGCATCGAGCGGGCGCGGGGGTCGACCTCGCGCAGGGACTCGCCGTCGTAGACGCGCATCTTCGAGAACGCGTTGGAGTTGGCGTGCTCGCGCAGGCGCGACAGCACCGAGAACCGCGACAGCATCTCCAAGGTGCCCGGCGCGCAGGCCGCATCCGAGAGCTCGGAGCCCGAGATCAGCTTCTCGTAGATGTGCTGTTCCTCCTGCACGCGCAGGCAGTAGGGCACCTTGATCACGTAGATGCGGTCGATGAAGGCTTCGTTGTTCTTGTTGGTCTTGAAGGTCTGCCACTCGGACTCGTTCGAGTGCGCCAGGATGATGCCGGTGAAGGGGATCGCGCCGATGTTCTCGGTGCCGACGTAGTTGCCCTCCTGCGTCGCCGTGAGCAGCGGGTGCAGCATCTTGATCGGCGCCTTGAACATCTCGACGAACTCGAGGACGCCCTGGTTGGCGCGGTTCAGGCCGCCCGAGTACGAGTACGCGTCCGGGTCCGCCTGCGACAGCGTCTCCAGCCGGCGGATGTCGACCTTGCCGACCAGCGAGGAGATGTCCTGGTTGTTCTCGTCGCCGGGCTCGGTCTTGGCGATGGCGATCTGGCGCAGGCGCGAGGGCCGGACCTTGATCACCTTGAACTGCGAGATGTCGCCCTCGAACTCGTCGAGACGCTTCAGCGCCCACGGGCTCATCAGGCCGGTCAGGCGCCGGCGCGGGATGCCGTAGCGGCTTTGGATCTCGGCGCCCATGGTCTCGGGGTCGAACAGCCCGAGCGGGCTCTCGAACACCGGCGAGACCTCGTTGCCGGCCTTGAGCACGTAGACCGGATGGACCTCCATCAGGGCCTTGAGACGCTCGGCCAGGGAGGACTTGCCGCCGCCGACGGGCCCGAGCAGGTAGAGGATCTGCTTGCGCTCCTCCAGGCCCTGCGCCGCATGGCGGAAGAACGAGACGATCCGCTCGATCGTCTCCTCCATGCCGAAGAACTCGTGGAAGGCCGGGTAGGTCCGGATCGTCCGGTTCATGAAGACGCGGCCGAGGCGGGCGTCCTTCGAGGTGTCGACGAATTCCGGCTTGCCGATCGCGTCGAGGATGCGCTCGGCGGCGCTCGCGTACATCAGCGGCTCGTCGCGGCACGCCTCGAGGAATTCGGAGAGCGTCATCTCCGTGTCGCGGCGCGCTTCGTACCCGCGGGCGAAGCTCTGGAAAAGGTCGTTGGTCGCATGCATCGGCATTCGATAACCCTCTCAGACCGTCAACAGCTTCATCCTGTCCTGCCGCGAACGCAACCGACAGGCCCGCATTTGTCGCAGTGCGGCGAACACGGTGACGCTGCGTGTGCTGGATGCAACACCCGTCGGGCTGAAATGCGGCATCCGTCAAGCTTCCCCGTGGTCGTCCGGCCGGATCGAAAGAACGATCCGGCCGAAAAAACGTGCACTCCCAGCTTTCGGTTGCCTCCGATCAGAGATCGCTGCTGTCTTTCTTGGCATCGGTGTCCTTCTTGGCCGACGCAGCCTCGACGGTGATTTTGATATTTTGCGTCTGCACTTGACCGTCCGCGTTCTTGATTTCGAACGTCACCTCGTCGGCGCCAGTGTAGCCGGCCTTCGGCTGGTAGAAGAGACCCTGGACCGCGGTGTCCTTGTTCGGGCAGCGATAGGAAGCGGGCGTCTTCTGCTTGCCGACCTTGGTAATCAGCGCGCCGTTCTTCGGCGCGCCCGAGACCTTGAACTCCGGCATCGGGCCGGGCGAGCAATCCTTCTTCAGGTTCGGGACGATGGCGATCCGAACCGTCTTGCCGGAGGCGACGGTCTCGCTCTTGGTGATCGTCGTCTGCGCGAAGGCGGGCGCGGCCAGCAGGAGGGCGCCGGCGGCGAGCGCGCGGACGGGGCGAAGGGCGGACAGGGTGGCGCTCACGGGCGTGTCTCCGAACATCTCTTGGCGCGGCATCCGGAGCCATGGGGCCACGTGCCGGCCGAGCCGATGTGGGGATGCCCACGACGCGCGTCGAGGCCGCAGGCCCGTGCCGGCAGCCGGGACCGCGATTATTGCTGAAGCGCGGCCGCGACCACGCCGGTGACGCGGGCGATCTGCGCGGCGTCGAGCTCGCCTTCCAGGGCCGCCGCGAGGCTGCGCTCGACCCGCGCCCGCTCGCCCGCATCCGAAGTCGGGGTGACGGGGATGTCGGTCTCGTCGAGGCCGCAGACCCGTCGGATCGTCTCGGCCGCGGCCAGCAGCGCGCCGCGATCGGTCGGCCCCATCTCCCAGAGCGGGTTGCGCAGGCGGCTGACGACGCGCCGCGCGTCGCGATAATCCCGGTCGACGTGGGTAGCGGCCTCGATCTGGCTGACGAGGAACATCAGCTCCAGGACCTCGGAGGCCGCGTCGGGGCATGCGCGCACGATCCGCATCACGCGGCTGATGAGTTCCTGCGTCGGCGTCATCGAACGGCGGGGTGCGCTCATGCGGCGATCAACGCGGATCGGCCCGCAAAGTTCGCCGCGCCGTGACGCATCGCGCGGCGTCGTCGCGACGCAGCCCGGGCGTCGCTCAGGTCTCGGGCGGGGCGCGGAAGGCCGCCAGCGCCTCGCGGCAGGCGTAGAGGTCCTGCAGCGCGCCGGCCAGCGCCTCGCGGTCCAAGGTTTCGCGATCCAAGGTTTCGCGATTCGACCCCTCGCGATCCCAGGTCTCGGGCTCGGCGCCGTCGGGGGACGACGTGGCCGGGCCGCTCGTCTCCTGCATCACCGGTGCGGCCGCCACCGCCTCGCCGCGGCCGACCGCCTGGACGAAGCGGACGCCGTTCTCCTTGAGGACGCGCTGTGCCCCCTCGATCGTGTAGCGCTGGACGTGGAGCAGGTGACGGATGCCCGCGACGAGCGCGACGTCGCCGGGACGGTAGTAGCGCCGCCCGCCGGCCCGCTTCACCGGCCGGATCTGGCCGAACCGGGTTTCCCAGAACCGCAGGACGTGCTGCGGCACGTCAAGGGCTTCGGCCACCTCGGTGATCGTGCGGAACGCGCCCGGATCCTTGTCGACGGGTCCGGACGCCTCGGTGAGGGCAGCGAGCGCCATGGATCGATCCGGCTACGAGGGCGGCGATGGGCGAGCGGTCAGTCGTCGGCGTGGGCGGCGCCGTTCAGGCCGTTGATCCGGGCCTTGAGCACGTTCGAGGGCTTGAACACCATCACCTGGCGCGGCTCGATCGCCACCTCGACGCCGGTCTTCGGGTTGCGGCCGACGCGCTTGCCCTTCGACCGCACGACGAAGGAGCCGAACGAGGACAGCTTCACGGTCTCGCCCTCGGAGAGGCAGGCGCAGATCTCGGACAGGACCGTCTCGACGAGGGCGGCGGATTCGGTGCGGGAGAGGCCGACCTGCTGGTAGACGGCCTCGCTCAAATCGGCGCGCGTCACCGTCTTGCCTGTCATGCCTCGACCCCTCGCGGTTCTTCTTACCGGGAGCGGTCGTTTCCGACGTATCCCTATGATCTGCCACGCTAATCCCCGGTCGGGCCCGGGTCAACCGGGGCGGCTCCGGAAATTGTTTTCGGCTACCAGCGGATCAGCGCCGCGCCCCAGCTGAAGCCGCCGCCGATCGCCTCGATCATCACGAGGTCGCCGCGGCGGATGCGGCCGTCCCGGCGGGCCACGTCCAGAGCCAGTGGGATCGATGCGGCCGAGGTGTTGCCGTGGCGGTCGACCGTCAGCACCACCTTGTCGCGCGGGATGCCGAGCTTGTCGGCGGACGCCTCGATGATGCGGCGGTTGGCCTGGTGCGGCACGAACCAGTCGAGGTCGGCCGCCGTCGCGCCGCCCTTCTCGAGCGCGTCGACGATCACGTCCATCACCGAGCCGACGGCAAAGCGGAACACGTCCTTCCCCTCCATCCGGAGATGGCCGGTGGTGCCGGTCGAGCCCGGGCCGCCGTCGACGTAGAGCTTCTCGCGGTGGCGCCCGTCCGAGCGCAGGCTCGCGCTGATCACGCCCCGGTCGCCGCTCGCCCCCGCGGCCTCCTGCGCCTCCAGCACGATCGCGCCGGCCCCGTCGCCGAACAGCACGCAGGTGGTGCGGTCCTCCCAGTCGACGATGCGCGAGAAGGTCTCGGCGCCGACGACGAGCGCGCGCCGGGCCGCGCCGGTCGACAGGAACTTGTCGGCGGTGGAGACGGCGAAGACGAAGCCGGCGCAGACCGCCTGCAGGTCGAAGGCGGCACCCGCCGTGATGCCGAGCGCCGCCTGGATCTGCGTCGCGGTCGAGGGAAAGGTGTGGTCGGGCGTCGAGGTGGCGCAGATCACGAGGTCGATGTCGTCGCCGGTGAGGCCGGCATCGTCGAGCGCCGCGCGGGCCGCGCGGATGCCGAGCACCGACGTGGTCTCGGTGGCGTCCGCGAGGTAGCGCTGCCGGATGCCGGTGCGCTGGACGATCCATTCGTCCGAGGTGTCGACCCGCTCGGCGAGCTCGGCGTTGGTCACCACCCGCGCAGGAAGCCCTGAGCCGGTGCCGACGACGACGGAACGCAGGGTTGTCATCGGATTCCTTCCCGTCGCGACGCCGGCGCAACAACCATCGGTTGTTAGACCTGCATCGCTCCGATCTCCATCGCATTCGTTCACCGACCCCGATCCCGGGCCGGCGCAGGTGTCTCGTGCCAGTGCGGGCGTCCCGCGCCGGCGAAGGTCCGGCCGGGCACCCATCCGGGCCGGGGCGAAGTCAGGCCGGCGCGAGCGTCGGCGTCTGGTCGAGCATCTCGCGGATCGTGCGCATCAGGTCGTGGCGGGCCATGTCGTGGGCGAGGTCGACGGCGGCCGCGAAGCCTTGCGCGTTCTCCGAGCCGTGGCTCTTGATGACGATGCCCTCGAGCCCGAGGAACACGCCGCCGTTGGCCCGGCTCGGGTTCATCTTCTCGCGCAGCGCGCGGAACGCCTGGCGGGCGAACAGCGCGCCGATCTTGGCGGACAGCGTCCGCGTCATCGCGGATCGCAGGTACGTGCCGATCTGCTTGGCGGTGCCTTCCGCGGTCTTCAGCGCGATGTTTCCCGTGAAACCTTCGGTGACGACCACGTCGACGGTGCCGCGGCCGAGGTCGTTGCCCTCGACGAAGCCGTGATAGGCGAAATTCGGCAAATCGATCTCGCGCAGCAGGCGCGCCGCCTCCTTCACCGCCTCGTTGCCCTTCATCTCCTCGGTGCCGACGTTGAGCAGCCCCACCGTCGGGCGCTCGAGGTCGAACACGATGCGGGCCATGGCGGAGCCCATCACCGCCATCTCGATCAGGTGCTCGGCATCGGTGCCGATGGTGGCGCCGACGTCGAGCACCACGCTCTCGCCGCGCACCGTCGGCCACAGGCAGGCGATGGCCGGGCGCTCGATGCCGGCCATGGTCTTCAGGCAGATCTTCGACATCGCCATCAGCGCGCCGGTGTTGCCGGCGGAGACCGCGGCATCGGCCTCGCCGTCCTTCACCGCCTGGATCGCCTTCCACATCGACGACTTGCCGCGGCCCTGGCGCACCGCCTGGCTCGGCTTGTCGTCCATGGCGACGGCGTAGGTGGTGTGGCGGATCTCGACGCCGCCCTTGAGGCGCGGCTCGGCCGCCACGAGGGGGGCGACCACCGCCTCGTCGCCGAAGATCAGGAAGGTCGTCTCGGGATGGCGCTCGCGCGCGAGCGCGGCACCGGGCACGACGGTCGAGGGGCCATGGTCGCCGCCCATGGCGTCGAGCGAGATGCACACGCGTTGGGACATGAAGGGGTTGTCGCGGCCTTTGACGGAACGCCGTCGCGGGGGCGACGGCCGGGATCGGCGCGGCGGAAAATAGCGATCCAGCCCCGGCGGGCAAACGAATTCTCGCGCAGGGGCAGGGTGCGGCCCGATTTGGCGGCCGGGTTCGGCGGCCCGCGGACCCGGGAGCCCGCTACGGCTCCTCGGGGCGGAGCGTCCGCAGGACGTCGAAGGGTTTCACGTCCTCGCCGAGCTGGACCGCCTCGAACACCACCCCGGGCTTGCGCGGATAGGGGTCGATCCCGAGCGCCAGGAACTCGGCGGTCAGAAGGCCGAAGTCGATCCGCCCGCCGACGATCGGGTCGGGGATGTCGGCATCCTCCGCGTCGGTGCCGGCGAGGCGGTCGGTGTCGGTGAAGACCACCTCCACCGGCTCGGAGACCTTGGTCTCGAACGGCTCCAGGCTGACGGTGCAGACCAGCGTCACGGTGCCCTCGACGGTGCCGGTGACGACGAGGCGGCTCGTCGGGCCGGACACCGAGAACTGCCCGGCGAGGTCGCGGATCGCCGGGATCTTGAAGTCGGCGGCGAGCGCCGTGCACTCAGCCGGCGTCGCCTCGACGGTGACGGCGCCGCGGCCCTGCGGCAGCCGCGCCACGCTCACCCATCGGGACAGGGGGGTCTCGCTCACGCTCATCGGGCTTCCAGGTCGGGTGTCGGGGCATCGCCCGCATGCGGAAAGGACGGGCCGGCGCCGAGCAGGCCGTCGAGGTCGGCCTCGGCCAGCGCGCGGTCGGCGGCGAGGACGTAGTCGGCGAGGCCGGCGGCGGCTTCGGGATCCTCGCTGCCGAGCACGTTGCGGGCGAGCGCAATGCGGAGCGCGGCGGCATCGCCCGCGTCGAGCGCCGCGTCGTAGTTGGCGGCGCGGCCGTAGAACGCGGCGCCGAGCTTCTTCATGCGCTTGGGCACGCCGAAATCGCCGACGCCGAGCTCGCGCAGGGACGCGTCGAGCTGGAGGAAGACCGAGTTCACGAGGTCCTGCGCCACGTCCGCCGCCGGTGCCGGCAGGCGGTTCAGGCGGCGCAAAGCCAGGATGACGTGGAGGATGAGCGATTCGAAGCGGCCCTCCACGCCGTCGGGCACGCCGAGCGCGGTGTAGAGGCCCGGCTGCCGCGAGGCCGCGTTGAGGCGCATGTGCAGGGTCTCGATGGACCGCCGCCGCGCATCGTTGCGCCGGAAGAACCGGGTGATCATGGGGTCCGCCCTCGGCCCGGAGGCCGGCCCCCGGACCGCGCCCGGCGGAACGGCCGTGCCCGGTCGCGCAGCGTTGTGGCCTGTGGCCGAGCTTGCCTTGTCAAAGCCATAACCCCGCGGTACGGCAACCCACGGTCAAGGTGCAAGCATTCATCAGACCGCCCCTGGTGTCGCGCTCCGGCGTGCCTAGCGGCGTCCCGTCCCATCAGCAACATAGGGTGGCCGATGTCGCGCCGTCTCGTTCCGTCTCTCGCGCGCCTCGGCCTCGTCGGCCTGCTCGGCCTCGGCCTGTCGGGCTGCATCGGCGAGGAGCTTCGCCACGGCTACCAGATCGACCAGGCGGCGCTCGCCACCGTCAAGCCCGGCATGAGCCCGGAGCAGGTGCTGCAGACGCTGGGCACCCCGTCCACGGTCTCCACCGTCGGCAACAAGTCCTGGTACTACATCTCCCAGAACACCTCGCGCACGGTCCTGTTCCTCGGCGAGCAGGTCGAGGACCAGAAGGTCACGGCGGTGTACTTCACTTCCGCCTTCAAGGTGGAGCGCGTCGCCCTGTACGGCCTGCAGGACGGCAAGGTGTTCGACTTCATCGAGCGCACCACGCCGACCAGCGGCGCCGACCGCGCCTTCCTGAGCCAGCTGTTCAAGGGCCTGACCAAGTACGAGCCCTTCGGCAGCGGCAACGGCGCCAGCGTCGTCCCGGGCGCCCAGCGCGGCATGTGAGGCGTCGGGCGAAGGCCCGACCCCGAACCGTCCTTCCCCCCTCTGCGGGGGGAGGGAGGCGGCCCCGCGAGGGCTCATCGTCGTGCTGACAGGACGGCCTCCACGATCTGCGCGGGTTCGGCGAACATCAGGTCGGGACGGGCCGCCGACAGGGTCGCCCCGTCGGTGTAGCCCCACGCGACGGCGCCGAAGGCGCAGCCCACCGCGCGCGCCGCGTCGAGATCGCGCAGCTCGTCGCCGACGCAGAGCACCGCACGCGGCTCGATCCGCGCATGGCGCAGCAGGCTTGCGAGACGCCGTGCCTTGCCGAACACCGACGCGCCGCAGGCGTAGCGGCCGATCCGGGCGGCGTCCGGCCCGAGCACGCGCCGGACGTTCGCCTCGGTGTTCGAGCTGAGCACGGCCGTCGCGACGCCCGCTTCGCCGAGCCCCGCCAGCATCTCCGAAGTTCCGGGAAACGGATGCAGCAGCGCGGCGTCGCGCGCGGCGAGCCCGTGCATGTGGCGGGCGATCACCGGCAGCTTCCAGCGCGGCACGCCGAGGCGCGCCATGATCGCCCGCGCCGAGAGCCTGCGGAGCTCGTCGGTCTCGTGCGCCGCGACCCGGCGGAAGCGGTAGCGGTCGGCCACCGCGTCGAGCACGCCGCAGAACCAGGGAAAGGTGTCGGCGAGCGTCCCGTCGAAATCGAGGACGACGAGGCGATATCCGCGAGCCGGGGCGGGACGGATCAGAACCGCAGGGTCTCCGCCGGGACGTCGAGGCGCAGCACGAGGCCGCTCGGCGCCCAATCGTGCTCCAGGATGCCGTCGAGCTGGCCCGTGACGCTGCGCTCGGCGAGTTCCGTGCCGAAGCCCTTGCGCGTGGGGGCCGAGGGAACGGGCGGCCCGCCGCGCTCGGCCCAGGTCAGGCGGTAGCGCGAATCGGTCCGCCGCCCGGTCAGCGTGACGGTGCCGGCCTCGTTGGAGAGCGCGCCGTACTTCACCGCGTTCGTCGCCTGCTCGTGCATGATCAGCGCCAGCGCGGTCGCCGCGCGCTCGCCGACGACCGCATCGTCGCCGTCGACGGCGATGCGGCAGCGCCCGTCCTCGGCGTAGGCCGACAGGATCAGGCGCATCAGCCCGAGGATGGTCTGGCCGCCGACCCGCGGCGCGCTGCCGGCGGAATGCGGGCGGACGTATTCGTGGGCCTGGGCCAGCGCCCCGAGCCGCTCGCGGAACGCCTTCGCGAACGGGCGCGCGCCGGGATCGCTGCGGGCGCTGAGCGCGGCGATGCCGCCGACCACGGCGAAGATGTTCTTGATCCGGTGCGACAGCTCCTTGATCAGCAGGTCGCGCGCCTCCTCGGCGCGCTTGCGCTCGCGCAGGTCGCGGGTGACCGTGCCGTAGCCGGCATGGCGGCCGGCCGCATCCCGCACGGCGAACACCGTGAACAGCACGGCGATGGCCTCGCCGGTGGCGAAGTGCCGGAACGCGAGCTCGCCCTCCCACCAGCCGTCGCGCTCGAGCGCCGGCATCGCCACGCCCTCGAGGGCTTCGCGGCTCTCGGGGGTCACGTAGTCGGCGATCGTGGTCCGCAGCGCGGCGTCGAGGTCGGGCAGCCCGACCAGCGCCAGCGCGGCCTCGTTCAAGTGCGCGATCCGCCCGTCCTCGGTGGCCAGCCCGATGAAGTCCTTCGAGGTCTCGACGACGGCGGCGAGCTTGCGCGCGTCGGCGACCGCCTGCCTCAGGTCGTGGATGTCGGTGCAGGTCCCGAACCAGCGCTCGATCCGCCCGTCGGCGCCGCGGATCGGCATCGCGCGCCCGAGGGTCCAGCGATAGGCGCCGCTGTGGTGGCGCAGGCGGTACTCGACCTCGTAGGGCGCACCGGTCGCGAGGCTGTGGCGCCAGCGGCTCCAGGCCTCCGCCTGGTCGTCGGGATGGAACATGTCGGTCCAGCCGGCGCCGTCGGTGGAGCCGTGGGGCACGCCGGTGAATTCGTACCAGCGGTCGTTGTAGAAGTCGTGGAAGCCGTCGGGCTGCGTGGTCCAGACCATCTGCGGCATCGCCGAGGTCATCACCCGGAAGCGGCGCTCGCTCGCGGCCAGCTCGCGCTCCCGTGCATCGACGTCGGCGAGGGTGCGGCGATGCTCGACCAGGGTCGAGATCTGGCGGGCGAGCGCGGCCAGGGTGTCGCCCTGGGCCCTGGTGAGCCCCTCGGGCCGCGCGGTGCGGTCGAGGACGCACATCGTGCCGATCGGGGCGCCGATCCGGCTGCGGATCACCGCCGCGGCGTAGAAGCGGAACCCGTTCTCGGCCCGGATCGCCGGGTTGTCGCGGGTGCGGGGATCGACGGTCAGGTCGGTGATGACGAACAGCCCGTCGGCGTGCGAATCGTCGGCCTGGAGGGCGTGGACGCAGACCGAGCGGTCGATGCCGGTCTCGCGCTCGCCGTAGCCGATCTCGGCCTTGAACCACTGCCGATGCGCATCGACGAAGCCGATCAGCGAGACCGGAACGGCGCAGACCAGGGCGGCGATCCGCGCGAGGTCGTCATAGGCCGGGTCCGGTTCGGTATTGAGGATCCGCAGCGCGCGAAGCTCCGCGAGCCGCTCGGCCTCGTTCCAGCGCTCTCGTTCGGTCGCACGCGTCTGGCTCGCGATCGTAATCGGCAGCTCCCGAATTCCCGAGCCAGAGATAGGCGGCTTGCGCCGCCGCGCCTAGGTTCGGGAACGGACGAAGCGCCGGTTTCGTTCGAAGCGGGTCGCGAGCGCCCGTTCGTGGGCGCGTTCGCGGCCCGCACCCCGACGAGGGACGGGAGCGGGCCGCGGGAGTCGCCTCAGGCCGCCTTCGCGGCGTCGAGCGTCGGATAGTCCACGTAGCCCTCCGGGCCCTGGCTGTACCAGGTCGCGGCCACGTCCTTCTGGAGCGGGGCGTCGGCGGCGATGCGCGCGGGCAGGTCCGGGTTGGCGATGAACGTCCGGCCGTAGGCGATCGCGTCGGCCTCGCCGGCATCGAGCGCCGCCTGGCCGCTGCGGCCGTCGTAGTCGGCGTTGAGGATCAGCGCGCCGTCGAACACCCGCTTCATCGCCGGGGCGATCGGCGGATGGTCGGCCTTGCCGAAGGTGCCGTTCGGGCCGGGCTCGCGCATCTCTAAGAAGGCGATGCCGAGTTCCGACAGGGCCTTCGCCGCGGCCACGAACAGCGGCTCGGGATCGGAATCGTTGGCGCCCTGGATCGCGCCGTTGGGCGACAGGCGCACGCCGGTGCGGTCCTTGCCGGCGACCTCGGCCACGGCCTGCGTGACCTCGCGCAGCAGGCGCACGCGGTTCTCGATCGAGCCGCCGTAGGCGTCGGTGCGGTGGTTGGTGCCGTCGCGCAGGAATTCGTCGATCAGGTAGCCGTTGGCGGCGTGGATCTGCACGCCGTCGAAGCCGGCGGCCAGCGCGTTGCGGGTGGCGTTGCGGTAATCCTCGAGCAGCCGCGGGATCTCCTCGACCGGCAGGGCGCGCGCCTCGGCATAGGGCTTCTTGCCGGCGTAGGTGTGCGCGTCGTCGGGCGCGGTCGTGGCCGAGGACGAGATCGGCGCGGCGCCGTCGAGGAAGTCCGGGTGGACGAGGCGGCCCATGTGCCAGATCTGGCAGACGATGCGGCCGCCCTTGTCGTGCACCGCCTTGACGATCGGCTTCCAGGCCTCGACCTGCGCCGCGTTCCAGATCCCCGGGGCGTAGGGCCAGCCGAGCCCCTCCTGGCTGATGCCGGTCGCCTCGGTGAGGATCACGCCGGCGCTCGCGCGCTGGGCGTAGTATTCGATCATCAAGGGGGTGGGCACGTGCTCGCGGGTGGCGCGTCCCCGCGTCAGCGGCGCCATCCAGATGCGGTTCTTCGCGTCGATGGCACCGACGCGGATCGGATCGAGCAGTGAAGGCATGGGCTTCCCGTGTTTGGATGGGGTGGGGGCGGCACGCCGCACCCCGTGTGACGCATAGGTGGCGGGAACGATGCCGCCCGCAAGGCACTGGACGCATGGGCGACCCTGCCGGGGTGCGCGGGCGCACATGGTGTCGCGGGCGGCCTTCCCTCCGCTCCCCGGATCACAGGATCCGGGCATGCAGGGAGCGGGCATGACGGGCGCGCATTCGCGTTCGTGCCGCGGATCGCGTATAGCTCGACGCCTCATTTCCAAGGTCTTTGCAAGAACATGGCGACGGCGTCGTTCGACACCGCCCGGCGCGCGGGCAGCGATTTCTCCGGCATCGAGAAGGCGCCCGAGTTCCGGCCCGAGCCGGCACCCGCGGCGGTGCCCGGGCAGCGCAGTTCGCTCGTCGGCCTGCCGCGGGCGGCGCTGAAGGAGCGCCTGCTCGCCGTCGGCGTCGGCGAGCGCGAGAGCAAGATGCGCTCGGGCCAGCTCTGGAACTGGCTCAACGTCCGCGGCGCGCAGGACTTCGACCAGATGACCAACGTCGGCAAGGCGCTGCGGGCGCAGCTCGCCGCCGCCTACACCCTCGACCGGCCCGAGGTGGTCAGCCAGCAGGTCTCGCGCGACGGCACCCGCAAGTGGCTGCTGCGCATGGCCCCGACCGGCCGGCACGACCACAACCGCGGCGCCGAGATCGAGTGCGTCTACATTCCGGGGCCCGACCGCGGCACGCTCTGCGTCTCGTCCCAGGTCGGCTGCACGCTGACCTGCTCGTTCTGCCATACCGGCACGCAGCGCCTGGTGCGCAACCTGTCGGCGGCCGAGATCACCGCCCAGCTCGTCGTCGCCCGCGACGCGCTCGGCGACTGGCCCGGCCTGATCCCGTCGCGCGACGCCTCGGGCAGCGGCGAGGTCGGGCGGCTCGTCACCAACATCGTGTTCATGGGCATGGGCGAGCCGCTCTACAATCTGGAGAACGTCGTCGACGCGGTGGCGACGATGTCGGACCCGGAGGGGCTCGCGCTGTCGCGCCGGCGCATCACGGTGTCGACCTCCGGCGTCGTGCCGCAGATCCGGCGGCTCGGCGAGGAGGCGCACGCGATGCTGGCGATCTCGCTCCACGCCGTGCGCGACGAGCTCCGCGACGAACTGGTGCCGCTGAACCGCAAATACCCGATCGCCGAGCTGATGCGCGCCTGCCGCGAATATCCCGGCCTCAACAACGCCCGCCGCATCACCTTCGAGTACGTGATGCTGAAAGGCGTCAACGACACCGACGGCGACGCGCGCGAGCTGGTGCGGCTGCTCAAGGGCATCCCGGCCAAGATCAACCTGATCCCGTTCAACCCCTGGCCCGGCAGCCGGTACGAATGCTCGGACTGGGAGCGGATCGAGCGCTTCTCCGAGATCGTGTTCGACGCCGGCTACGCCTCGCCGGTGCGGACCCCGCGCGGCCGCGACATCCTCGCCGCCTGCGGCCAGCTCAAGAGCGAGACCGAGAAGCTGCGCGCCCGCGAGCGCATGCTGCTCGACGCGGGCGGCGACGCGGCCGGCGCGGTCTCGGCCCAGGGCTTCTACGCCCTTCACGACGGCGAGGAATGAGGGGGCCCGGCGCCTCTCCGGTGTGGGCCTTCTGGCAGAGGTAACCGTCTCTTCCCTCCCCCGCAGAGGGGGGAGGGGGAGCCGGCCTCGGTCAGCCCTGCGGCAGGTCCGGCGTGATGCCGAGGGCGTCCATGCCCTCCTCCAGGAGGTCGCCAGCATCCGGCGTGCCGAGCAGCGTCTTCACCGCGCCGTCGCCGGCGCCTTCGCGCTCGCGGGCGAAGCGGACCGCGTCGGCCCATTCCTCCGGCTCCATGTCGCCGCGGCCGACATAGAGCAGCGCCAGCAGGTCGGCGCGCTCGTCGTCGTTGAGGCCGGCGATCATGCCGCGCAGCTCCGATTCGGTGGCGTCGTCGGTGCCGGAGGTGAGCACGTCGGTGGCGCCGTCGTCGATGGCGTTGGAGCCGGAATCCGGATCGGTCGCGCCCTCCTTCACCTCGACCGCGCGCAGGCGCAGGATGATCTCGGTGACCGTATCGGGGGCGATGTCCATGTCGAGCTCCGGTTGGCGGTCCCGTCGGGGGCCTGAAGCTGCGACAACTGGCGAGAGCGATGCCGGTTCGCCCGGCCCGGCGCCGTCGTGCGCCCGCGCGGTCGGATTTCGCCGCCCGTTCGCTCCGCGGCGCCCGTGAAGATGCGCGCACGTCGCGGCGCCACGCGGTGCTACGCTGTCGCCGGGGCGGGCACGCGCGGAGGCGGGGGATGAAGCGGGACGGGCTCGTCGGCTGCCTCGCGCTCTACGCCGCGCTCTACGGCGCCTACGGCTGCATCTCGCCGATCCTGCCGAACGTGCTCGCCGCGGGCGGCCTGCCCCCGGAGCGGATCGCGATCCTGCTCGCCGCTGCGACCCTGGTGCGGCTCGTGGC
>NZ_VRUV01000249.1:0-6600 GCF_008039455.1 Methylobacterium sp. WL116 | reverse complement strand
GCGCCCCGACGACCCCGAGCGCCCGGAGCCCTGCATGCCTCGCCCGTCCACCCCGATCGTCCTGGTCGCCGCGCTGATGCTGGCCGCCGGCCCCGCCGCCGCGCAGATGGCCAAGACACCGGACGTCAAGACACCGGACGTCAAGACCCCGGATGCGCCGCCGCTGAAGTCGGCGATGCCCGAGAAGGCGGCGCCGACGGGCAAGAGCGAGGTGCAGCTCTCCTTCGCCCCCGTGGTGAAGCGGGCGGCGCCCTCGGTGGTGAACGTCTACGCCTCGCACATCGACAAGCGGCCCAACGCCCGCACCAGCGCCATGGACGAGTTCATGCGTCGGTTCTTCGGCGCGGAGGGCGGCCGCGGGCAGGGCGGCGCCCCGGGCGAGCGGGCGCAGAAATCCCTCGGCTCCGGCGTCATCGTCGACGCGTCGGGGCTGATCATCACCAACAATCATGTCATCGACAACATGAACGAGGTCCGCGTCTCGCTGGCCGACCGGCGCGAGTTCGAGGCGACGATCGTGCTGCGCGACCCGCGCACGGATCTCGCCGTGGTGCGGATCACCAACCCGACCGGCGGGCTGATCCCGATGCCGTTCGGCGACTCGGAGAGCCTGGAGGTCGGCGACTTCGTGATGGCGATCGGCAACCCGTTCGGCGTCGGCCAGACGGTGACGCAGGGCATCGTCTCGGCGCTGGCGCGCACCCAGGTCGGCTCGTCGGACTACCAGTTCTTCATCCAGACCGACGCCGCGATCAATCCGGGCAATTCCGGCGGGGCGCTGGTCGACCTGCGCGGGCAATTGATGGGGATCAACACCGCGATCTACTCGCAGTCGGGCGGCAGCCACGGCATCGGCTTCGCGATCCCCGCTAGCATGGTCAAGGCGGTGGTCGAGACCGCCAAGAACGGCGCCACCACCGTGCGGCGGCCCTGGCTCGGCGCGCGGGTGCAGAGCGTGACGCCGGACATCGCCGAGAGCATGGGCCTCGACCATCCGACCGGCGTGCTGGTGGCGAGCCTGCAGGCCAAGAGCCCGGCGGACGAGGCGGGGCTGAAGCGCGGCGACCTGATCCTGACGGTCGACGGCTTGAGCGTCGACGACCCGGAAGCCTTCGGCTACCGCTTCGCGCTCAAGGGCATCACCGGCCAGACCAAGTTCGGCATCCTGCGCGGCACCAGCCGCAGCACGCTCCCGGTCAAGCTGACGCCGGCGCCCGAGACGCGGCCGCGCGACGTGCTGAAGGTCCGCACGCGCTCGCCGTTCTTCGGCGCCACGCTGATCAACACCTCGCCGGCCGTCGCCGAGGAGATGCTGACGGACTTCCCCGTCGACGGGGTCGCGGTGCAGGCGGTCGACGAGAATTCGATCGCGGCGCGCGCCGGCCTGCAGAAGGGCGACATGCTGGTCTCGATCAACGGGCAGCCGGTCTCGACGACGAAGGACGTCGAGCGCGCCACCCGCACCGTGCAGAGCGCCTGGGAGATCGCGATCAACCGCAACGGCGAGGTGCTGACCTCGATGTTCGGCGGCTGAGGCCGCACCGGCCCGGCCGCGACCCCGGCCTCAGGCCGCCTGGAACGCGATGGCGGTGGCCTGGATCTCCTCGAGCGGCTTGCCGATCAGCGCGGTGATCGCGTCCTTCGGCATCGGGGCGCCGAACAGGTAGCCCTGGCCGTAGTCGCAGCCCTGGTCGGAAAGCCAGTCGACGCTAGCATCGGTCTCGATCCCCTCGGCGGTGGTGACCAGCCCGAGGCTGGCGCCGAGCTTGATGATCGCGTCGACGAGCTTGGCCCGCTCGGCGCTCATGGTGATGGTGTCGACGTAGGTGCGGTCGATCTTCAGCTTGTCGAACTTGAGCTCGCGCAGGTGGTACAGGCTGGAATAGCCGGTCCCGAAGTCGTCGAGGGCGATGCGCACGCCGAGGTTCTGCAGCGAGGTCAGGGTCGTGCGGGCCGCCTCCAGGTCCTGCACCAGGGCCGTCTCGGTGATCTCGACCTCGAGGCGGCTCGGGGAGAAGCCGGTCTCGGTCAGGATCGCGAGGATGCGCTCGCACAGCCAGCGGTCCTGGAACTGCTGCGGCGCGATGTTCACCGCGAGCTGGAAATGGGGCGGCCAGTCCCGGGCGTCGAGGCAGGCCTGGCGCAGGAGCTTCATGCTGAGCTCGGCGATGAGGCCGGTCTCCTCCGCGATCCCGATGAAGCAGGCCGGCGCGAGCAGCCCGCGGACCGGGTGCCGCCAGCGGGCCAGCACCTCGACGCCGACCAGCGTCTTCTCCGGCAGCGTCACCACCGGCTGGTAGTACGGCTCGATCGCGCCGCTCGCGATCGCCTCGCGAAGCTCGCTCTCGAGCTGGGCCCGCGCCTTGAGCTCGATGTCCATCGCGCTCTTGAACACGCGGAACACGCCGCGGCCGTCCTTCTTGCCCTGGTACATCGCGAGGTCGGCGGCATGCAGAACCACGTCGGCATCCGCCTGGTCGGCCGAGATCAGGGCGATGCCGATGGTCGCGCCGACCTTCAGCTCGTTGCCCTGCCACTGGATCGGCGCCGCGATCGCCGCGATCAACCCTTGCGCGAGCCGGGTCAGGCCGTCGCTGCCGCCGTCGAGCGGCACGAGCAGGGCGAACTCGTCGCCGCCGAGCCGGGCCGCAAGGCCGGCGTCGGGCGTCAGGGCGGACAGGCGCTCGGCGACGGCGCACAGCACGGCGTTGCCGGCCGCGTGCCCGTAGATGTCGTTGACCGGCTTGAAGCGGTCGAGGTCGACCAGGAGCACCGCCTGGGTCGGGACCAGGGTCGCGGCCGCCCTGCGGCGCTCCAGCGTCTCCAGGAACAGGCGGCGGTTGGCGAGCCCGGTCAGGACGTCGTGGCGTGCCACCGCCTCGGCCTCGGCGGCGGTGATGTCGCGCTCGCGCATCGCCACCCGCAGCAGCAGGGACTTCCGCAGGCTGGCGACGAACACCGCCATTCCCATCAGCGCCACGAGCATGAACTCGTTGGAGAGCTGGTGCGCCTGGACGAAAGCATTGAGCCAGGAGAAAACCTCAAATTGAATTCCGATGACCCATAAACACGCACCGATCATCAGCAAGCAGAGAACCTCGTAAAGCTCTCCTTCGCCCCAGCTGCCGCGTTTTCCGATCATGAACCGTCCCCCCGATCGGTCTCACCCTGAGCACGGGCGAGCTTAAGGGAGTCTCACGCGTCCTGGCGACGGCAGGCGGCACGGCTCGTTTGGCGGACGCCGGACGAAGACTTCGGTCGCGGGGGTAAATGGAGCCTTTCGCCCTTCGTCGGGCACACGCGCCCGCGTCGGCGCCGATCCCGGCCGCTCGAATCAGGCCGACCCGACGTTCGGCGGCCCTTGCCGAGGGAGGGGCGCAGAGTGTTGATGCCGGCATGCCCGACCTGTTCGCAACCGCCGGCCTCGATGCGTCGGCGCCCCGCCCGCTCGCCGACCGGCTCCGGCCCGGTACGCTCGCCGAGGTCGTCGGCCAGGATCACCTCACCGGCCCAGACGGCGCGCTGACGCGGTTGCTGCGCGGGCGGACCTTCGGCTCGCTGGTGTTCTGGGGACCGCCCGGCACCGGCAAGACGACGGTGGCGCGCCTGCTCGCGCACGAGACCGACCTGCATTTCGAGCAGATCTCGGCGATCTTCTCCGGCGTGCCCGACCTGCGCAAGGTGTTCGAGGCCGCGCGCAAGCGCCGGGCGACGGGGCAGGGGACGCTGCTCTTCGTCGACGAGATCCACCGCTTCAACCGGGCGCAGCTCGACGCCTTCCTGCCGGTGATGGAGGACGGGACGGTGACGCTCGTGGGGGCGACCACCGAGAACCCGTCCTTCGAACTCAACGCAGCGCTGCTGTCGCGCGCCCGCGTCCTGCTGTTCCGCGCGCTCGACGACGGCGCCATCGCCAAGCTGATCGCGCGGGCGGAGGACCTGACGGGCCAGGCGCTGCCGCTCACCGAGGAGGCGCGCGGCGTGCTCGTGCGCATGGCCGACGGCGACGGGCGCGCGGCGCTGACCCTGTGCGAGGAGGTCTGGCGCTCCGCCAAACCCGACGAGATCCTCGACGCGGAGGTGCTGCAGACGCTCGTCCAGCGCCGCGCGCCGATCTACGACAAGGCGCAGGAGGGCCACTACAACCTGATCAGCGCGCTGCACAAGACGGTGCGCGGCTCGGACCCGGACGCGGCCCTGTACTATCTCTGCCGCATGCTCGACGGCGGCGAGGACCGCCTGTTCATCGCCCGCCGGCTGGTGCGGATGGCGGTGGAGGATATCGGGCTCGCCGACCCGCAGGCGCTGGTGATCACCACCGCCGCCAAGGACGCGTTCGACTTCCTCGGCAGCCCCGAGGGCGAGCTCGCCCTGGCGCAGGCGGTGATCTACCTCGCCTGCGCCCCGAAATCGAACGCCGCCTACGAGGCCTACAAGGCCGCGACCCGCATCGCCAAGGAGCACGGCTCGCTGCCGCCGCCGCGCACCATCCTCAACGGCTCGACCAAGCTGATGAAACGGCTCGGCTACGGCGAGGGCTACCGCTACGACCACGACGAGCCGGAGGCGTTCTCGGGGCAGGATTACTGGCCGGAACGGCTCGGCCGCCAGCACCTCTACGCGCCGACCGACCGCGGCATGGAGAGCCGCTACCGCGACCGGCTCGCCCACTGGGAGCAGCTTCGGAAAGCGCGGCGCGAGGAGGGATGAGCGCCGGCATGGACGTCCTCCTGAAAGGCGTGGCCGGCGGCATCGTGACGATGGCGATCGTGCTGGCCTCGCGCCGCGGTAACGTCCTGCCCGGCATCCTGCCGCTGGCGCCGACCTTCGCGATCATCGCGCTGCTCGCGGTCGGGGCGAAGGGCGAGGCCGGCGCCTTCCGCGAGACCTGCCTCGCGGGCGTCTGCACGATTCCCGCCTACCTCGTCTTCCTCGCCGTGGCGTGGTGGCTCGGCGGGTTCTGCGACCATCGCCTCGCCCTCCTCGGCGGGCTTTGTGCATGGCTGCTGGCCGCGCTCGCGATCTTCCTCGCGCCGCGCTGGCTGTGAACGCTGGACCGGGCGCCCGTCAGCCTGTAGGGCACCCGCCCCCCGACCCTTCGCGAAAGACAAAGACCCGATGGCGGCCTGCGGCCTCGATTTCGGCACGTCGAACACGACCCTCGGACACCGCACCGCGCCGGGTCCGCGCCTCGTCCCGCTGGAGGGGCGCCACGTCACCATCCCGAGCGCGATCTTCTTCGAGCCGAACCGCGAGGCGGTGATCGGCCGGGCGGCGACCGAGGCCTATGTCGAGGGCACGCCGGGCCGGATGATGCGCAGCCTCAAGTCGGTGCTGGGCTCCGGCCTGATCGAGGAGACGACCCCGGTCGGGCGCGAGCGCGTGCGCTTCCGCGACGTGATCGGGCGCTACCTCGCCGCGGTGAAGGCGCGGGCCGAGACCGCGGCCGGCGAGACCTTCGACACGGTGGTGCACGGGCGCCCGGTCCACTTCGTCGACGGCGACGCCGAGGGCGACCGCCGGGCCGAGGACACCCTCCACGAGATCGCCGAGAGCATCGGCTTCCGCCACGTCTCGTTCCAGTACGAGCCGATCGCCGCGGCGCTCGACCACGAGCAGAGCGTCCGCAGCGAGGAGATCGCGCTGATCGCCGACATCGGCGGCGGCACCTCGGACTTCTCGATCGTGCGGCTGTCGCCCGAGCGGCATGCCAAGGCGGAGCGGGCCGACGACATCCTCGCCAACGACGGCGTCCGCATCGGCGGCACCGACTTCGACCGCTTCCTCAGCCTCGGCACGGTGATGCCGCTGCTCGGCCTCGGCAGCCCGATGAAGCGCCCCGAGCTCTCGGTGCCGAACGCCTATTTCCACGACCTCGCCACGTGGTCGAGCATCAACCGGCTCTACAACGCCAAGACCCTGCGCGAGATCGCCGAGATCATCCGCGACGGCGCGCGTCCGGACCTCGTCGAGCGCCTGCGCACGGTGGTCGAGCTGGAGCGCGGGCATTCACTCGCCATCGCCGTCGAGGGCGCCAAGATCGCCGCCTCGAACGACGGCGCCTCCGAGGTCGATCTCGATTGGGTCGAGCCGGGCCTGGCGGCCTCGGTCGACCGGACGGCCCTCGTGTCCCACACCGAACCGCTGGCGGTGCGGATCTCCGAGCGGGTCGGGCGCTGCCTCGCCCAGGCGGGCTTGCGCGCGGACCGGATCGATTCGCTGTTCCTCACCGGCGGCTCCACCGGCCTGCCGCATGTCCGCCAAGGGCTGACGTCCTGCCTGCCCGGCGCCCGCGTCGTCGAGGGCGACACCTTCGGCTCGGTCGGCATCGGTCTCACCATCGAGGCGATCCGCCGGGCGGCCTGAGCCGCGACGCCGGCCTGCCGTGCGGCGAGGGCGAATTGTCGCCGCCGCGGGCGGGTGCTAACGCCCTCGCATGACAGGCAATCCACCACGCGGCGGCGGCTCGGCCGGGAAAGGCTCCGGCCGGGGTCCGGACAAGGGCGCAGGCAAGACCGTCGGCAAGGGCTCCGGCCGTCCGCCCGCCGCGAAGTCCGCGGCCGGCAAAGCCGCGGCCGGAAAGGCCGCCTTCGGCAAGAG
>NZ_VRUV01000248.1:0-6605 GCF_008039455.1 Methylobacterium sp. WL116 | reverse complement strand
CCCTTCACCCCGGACCCCCGGCATCCCGCCGTCCGGTCCCACAACCCAGGAGAAGAACCATGGACGAGAACCGCATCACCGGCGCCGCGAAGGAATTCGGCGGCAAGGTCCAGGGCGCCGTCGGCGACGTGACCGGCGACCGCGAGACCCAGGCAAAGGGCGCCGCCAACGAGGCCAAGGGCAACGTCGAGAACCTGTACGGGCAGGCCAAGGACGCGGTGCGCGACGTGGCCGACCAGGCCGGAGACCTCGCGCAGGGCGCGCTGAAGCAGGGTCGCGACGCCTTCCCCGACGCCGAGCGCGCCTACCGCCAGGGCGCCGACACGGTGACGAGCTACGCCAAGGAGTCCCCCCTGATGATGGCCGCGATGGCCGGCGCGCTCGGCTACCTCCTCGCGATGGTCGTCCACGGCCGCCGCTAGGCCCGGCCCCATCCATACCGTCCCGCAGGTCCGGAGCACCACCATGAACGATCCCATCCGACCTGCGGGGCCGCCAACCGCCGCCGATGGCCCAATGCAGGCGGCCAGGTCGCCGGCTGGCTTGGCTGATGCCGTGCGGGACCAGGCCAGCGGCTATGCCGACCGGCGCAAGACCGAGGCGGCCGGCTTCCTGTCAGAGCTCGCCCGTGCGCTCCGTTCGGGCGGCGGCGAACTCGACGGACAGGCGCAGGCGAAGCCGTTTGTCCACGTGGTCGCCGACAACCTCGACGCACTCTCGGATCGGGTCGCACGGCGCGGCTGGCGCGACCTCTATCGCGATGCCGAGGCGGTCGCGAAGGGCAACCCGATGGCGACGGCCCTGGTGGTGGGGACGCTGGGATACGGAGCCTTCCACCTCCTCCGGTCCGGCAAAGGCGATGCCCATAAGTCCCGGGTGCCCGAGCCCAAGCAGGCATGGGGCGGGTATCCGTGAGCGCCGTCCCCCCACCCCCGCCGGCCGGCGGGCTCCAGGGCCTCCTGGCCGAGGCGCTTCGGGGTGCCGGCGACGTCGTCCGGGGCGAGATCGCCCTGTTCCGCCAGGAGATGGCCGACAACCTGCGAAGCCTGATCGTCGGCTTGGCGGCGATGACCGGCGCGGCGGTATTCGCCGTCGTCGGCTTCCTGGTCCTAATCGACGCGCTCGTGACGTGGCTCGCCACCGTCGTCGGGTCGGAAGCGCTCTCCGCCCTGATCGTCGGCGTCGTCTTCCTCGTCATCGGCATCGTCCTGGCGCTGACCGCCAAGAGCCGGTTCTCGCTCGATGCGCTCGTCCCAACCCGGACGGGTCGCCAGCTTCGGCAGGACGCCAGCGTCATCAAGGAGCACGTGGACGCATGACCAGCGACGCCGACGCACTAGAGCGCGAGATCGAGGCGAGCCGCGGCCGCCTGGACCGGACGCTGGACAAGCTCACGCAACGCCTCACCCCGACCGGCATCGTCGAGGACATGCTCGGCAGCGTCCGCCGCGACGCGACCGGGGCCGGCCTCTACGACGGCGCCCTGGAGGCTGTCCGTCGCAATCCGGTGCCGGTCCTCATCATGTGCCTCGGCGCCGTGATGCTGCTCAAGGGCAACCGCACGCTGGGACCCGCGACGTACCGGGCCGTGCGTGACCCCGACCGGTTCACCTCGCCCACCCCGACCATCGCCCCGATCCCGCCGGCAACCGTCCCGAAGGACTCCCGCTAATGCGCCCGTACGTCGCCGAGTTCGTCGGCACCTTCGTCCTGGTGTTCTGCGGCTGCGGCAGCGCGGTCCTGGCCGCCGACCACATCGGCTACGCCGGTGTCGCCCTGTCCTTCGGCTTCGTCCTGATGGCCATGGTCTACGCACTCGGGCCGATCTCCGGCTGCCACCTCAACCCGGCGGTGACCCTGGGGCTGACGCTGAGCCGCAAATTCGACGCCGCCCGCCTGCCCGGGTACATGGCCGCGCAGGTCCTCGGCGGCGTCGTCGCCGCCTACGTCCTCTACGTAATCGCACAAGGGCATCCCGGCTTCGACGTTGCCTCGGGCTTCGCCTCGAACGGCTACGACACGCGCTCGCCGGGCCACTACAACGCGACTGCCGCGTTCATCGTCGAGTTCGTGATGACGGCGCTCCTCGTCCCCACCATCCTCGGGGCGACCGACCTGAAGGCGCCGGTGGGCTTCGCCGGCCTTGCCATCGGCGTCGTCCTGGTGGTGATCCACTTCGTCTCGATCCCGGTGACCAATACCTCGGTCAATCCGGCCCGAAGCATCGGCCCGGCCTTGTTCGCAGGATGGGACGCGGTGGGGCATCTCTGGCTGTTCATCGTGGCTCCCCTGCTCGGCGGGATTGTACTCGACGATGCGCGCCCTCGATCCGGTGATGCAGATGCCGGTGCGCCAGGCTGTGCAGGCCCTGCCGGCCGAGCTCGAACAGCGCCTTGAGAAGGCCGGCATCAAGCCGACCGAGTTCTAGCGCCACCTCCGGAGGGACCCGTCGATGACCACCATACGCACGCTGATCCATGCCGGCAGCAACGACGACCGCTGGTTCCTCTGCCACGGCGACGACCCGGCCGACGTGTTCGTCTTCCACGAGCCGAACGGACCGTCCGGGGGCTCGCCGTCCCGGGTCGAGCTCACGGCTTTCCTCGCCTCCGGGAACGGATCGCCCGAGCACCGCGCGCTGCTGACGATGATCGGCTCCCTGGTCGAGGCGGCACATGCAGGCTCGCGCCCGCCCGTCCGCGGTCCTGAGCCTGGTGCTGCAGGTGCCGAGCCGACCCCTGGCGAGGCAGCCTCCTCGATCTGATTCCACGCCCCTCCAAGCTTGCGAGACCGCCATGGCCATCGACTACCGCTCGGAACTGCGCCGACCCCTCCCGTTCAGCCTCGCCGTCGTGGCGGCGGTTCTCCTGGTCTGGCTGATCGTCGCCTCTATCGCGGGCTCGCGGCAGCGGACGGTGCGGGACCACCGCATCGGTGACCTGGAAGCCCGGCAGACGGCCCTTCAGGGTGACCTCGACCAGCAGCGGTCGATCGCCGGTACGCTCGCCGCGCTCCAGGCGAAAATCGCCTCAACCCAGCAACAGGACCGGGAAGCGACCCAGGCCGGCGAGCAGGCCAAGGCAAAGGCAGCGAGCCTCGCCTCGGAGAGACAGGCGGCGGAGGGTAAGGCCGCCGAGGCGAAATCCGAAGCCGAGGCGGAGACCAAGAACCTGGCCGACCTTCAGGCGCAGGTCACCCAGGCCGAGCGGAAGCTCGCGCCGATGAAGGAGGCCACCACCGCAGCCGAGCAGGCCGCGACGGCACGGACGAAGGAGCTTGCCGACGTCGGGCGCCGCCTGGAGGAGACGCGCCAGCAGGAGGCCAAGCTGCGGGCGGACATCGGCGCGATGTCCCAGGAGGCGACCGCCAAGACCGCCGATCTCGCCAAGGCCGAGGAGAGCCAGCAGAAGGCCCGCGAGGGTTCGGCAGCAGCGCAGAAGGAGCTGGCCGACGCCCGGACCGAAACCGAGAAGGCGACGAAACAGCGGGGCGAGATGGAACAGGCCATCGCCGGCCTGAACGCCAACAGGGACAAGCTGACCGACGAGATCACCCGGGCCGGCCAGCAACTGCAGCAGGCCAAGGACGGACTGGCGTCGACCCGGGCCGAACTGGCCACGGCCAAGTCGGAACGGGACCGGGTGATCTCCGAGCGCGCGCAGGCCGAGCAGGCCATCCAGAAGCTGACCGCCGACCGTGATGGCGCGACCTCGGCCGTTGAAGCGCTAAGGAAGCAACATGCCGACGCCCAGGGGCAGCTCGCGACGCTGACCGAGACGCTGGCCAGCCGCAACAAGGAGATGGCCGCTCTCGAAGACCGGCTCGGGACAACCCGCCAGGAACTCTCGGCGGCCCAGGCCAAGCTCGCGGAAGCCCGGCAGGGGCTCTCGGACCAGCCCCCGGCCATGACTGTGCAACCCGTTCCGTCCCAGTCTCCGGCGCCCACAACCGTACCGAAGGCGGACTGAACCGGTACAACGTCGATACAACTCGACCTACCCGAAGGGCGAAGACTTGCATTTCCTCGGAATCGATTGGGTCGGCGTCAACGCCGAGAACGGGCGGAAACTCGTCCTTTCGCTCATGTTCATCGCGGTGGTCGTCGGAGGCGGGATGGGCCTGCGGGCGCTGGTCGGGCTGGTCCTGACCCGCACCGACCATGCCACGCTCCAGACCAAGTTCTGGACACGCCAGGGCATCAGCTTGGTCACGGCGGTGCTGCTCGTCCTTGGCCTGCTCTCAATCTGGTTCAACGACCCTGCTCGCCTGGCAACCGCATTCGGGCTGCTGTCGGCCGGCCTCGCCTTCGCGCTTCAGCAGGTCGTCACCTCGCTCGCCGGCTACTTCGTGATCCTGCGCGGCTCGACCTTCACGGTGGGCGACCGCATCACCATGGGCGGCGTGCGCGGCGACGTGCTCCGTCTCGGCTTCATCCAGACCACGATCATGGAGATGGGCCAGCCCCCGTCCGTCCAGGGTGCGTCGCCTGCGATGTGGGTGCGTAGCCGCCAGTTCACCGGCCGCATCGTCACGGTCAGCAACGCGCAAATCTTCTCCGAGCCGGTGTTCAACTACACCCGCGACTTCCCGTTCATCTGGGAGGAGATGGCCATTCCCATCACCTATGAGGCCGACCGGCTGAGGGTCGAGGCGATCATGCTTGCCGCCGCGCACCGGCATGCGCTCGATGCCACGGCGATGGCCGCGGATGCGAAGGCCAGCTTGCACGAACGCTTCGGGGTCGATCCTTTGGATCTCGAACCCCGCGTGTTCTTCCGCATCACCGACAACTGGCTTGAGCTGACGGTCCGCTTCATCCTCGGCACCCACCAGATCCGAGGGGCCAAGGATGCAATGAGCCGCGAGATCCTGGCCGGCCTGGACGATGCCGGCATCGGCATCGCCTCGGCCACCTACGACATCGTCGGCCTGCCGCCGGTCGAGCTCGCCGGTCGGCGCCGCGGGCGGACTAGTGCCGTCGCCGCCCCGAATGCTGCCGAATGACGCGCCGGGGGCACGCATGATGCAGGTGGCCACAGACCGTCGTCGAGGCGTGACGGGCAACGCGGAGGGCCACCATGAGGATACGGACCGGCTACATCATCGGCTACGACACCTTCGGGCCGACGCCGATCACCTACCAGCTCAACGTCCACCCTTCGCGGGTGCACGACCTGCTGACGCCGGACGTGATGCGGGCCGACCCGCCGGTGCCGATGCGGACGTACATCGACGGCTTCGGCAACACCTGCGTCCGCCTCGTCTCCCCGGGCGGGCGGATGACCGTCTCGGCGGACTTCCTGGTCGCGGATACCGGCGAACCGGATGCCTACGCCCCGGACGCGCGCCAGATCCCGGTACAGGACCTGCCCGACGAGGTGCTCGTCTACCTTTTGGGCTCGCGCTACTGCGACACCGACCGGCTCGCCGGCACCGCCTGGTCTCTGTTCGGCGGCGGCCCCGAGGGCTGGGGTCGGGTGCAGGCCATCGTGACCTGGGCGCACGAGCGCATCCGGTTCGACTACCAGCTCGCAGACGCCACGCGCTCGGCCTTCGACGGGTACAACCAACGGGTCGGCGTCTGCCGGGACTTCGCCCACCTCGCGGTCACCCTATGCCGGTGCATGAACTTCCCGGCACGCTACTGCACCGGCTACCTCGGTGACATCGGGGTCCCGGTCGATCCGAACCCGATGGACTTCTCGGCCTGGTTCGAGGTCTTCCTGGAGGGTCCCGAGGGGCCGCGCTGGTACACCTTCGACGCCCGTCACGACGCCCGACGGATCGGCCGGATCGTCATCGCCCGAGGTCGCGATGCCACGGACGTCGCCATCTCGACGAGCTTCGGTACGGCCCTGTTGGCGCAGTTCGACGTTCACACCGTCGAGGTCGCCGACGACTTCGCGCTGCCACCCGTGGGTTGACCGCAGGGGCAGCCTCCTCGTGGTCGTGCACTCCGGAAGGGACGGTCCCCGTTGCGGACGGCCTTCCCGTTTCCGTGCTATGGAAACCATCCTTCGGAGGAGTGATCCATGGCCGGGATGAACGCATCGCGAAAGGTTGACCCCATCGCGGTCGTCGAGCGATGGCACCTCACCCTGGGAACGCTCGCCGACAACGACAACGAGCGGAGGGGCGTACGAACCACGACCCTGGCCGCAGTTCTAAGCCTTCCCATCGCCTCGACGGCCGTCGTCGCGGCCTGCCTCCGGTTTCTATCCTGACCCGGCCCCGCCGGGCGGAGCTCGGACGACGGCCGGGAACGGGGTCCGGACCCGTGGGTCCGGGCCGATGCGACGCGGTGGTCAGTCGATGACCTCGACGATGCGGCCGCTGCCGCGCTCGACCAGCACGGTGTGGCCGTTGACCACGGTGTAGCGGTGGCCGCGGGCGCCGTACTCCTCCGGGACGTCGTAGTAGCTCACCCCGGCCGACGGCAGCACGGTACCGACCCGAACGTCGCCGTCGTATGCGTAGGAGGACCGGTGCTCGCCACGGACGTAGGTGCGGAAGCGCGGGCGGTCGTCGACGCCGAGGATGCCGTTGACGGTGCCGGTGGCCGCGTTCGCCCAGGCGCAGGGGCTGGTGCGCGGCGCGCAGGAAGG
>NZ_VRUV01000247.1:0-6647 GCF_008039455.1 Methylobacterium sp. WL116 | reverse complement strand
CAACCTGATCGGGCCGGCCTACGGCACCTTCAACATGCCCTCCGACCTCGCCGGCGCCGTCGCGGCGGGCGCCGCGCTCGGCGGCATCGCGCAGGCGCTTGGCCATCGAGATCCGGACCAGGACCGGCTGGCGCTCGACATGCGCGTCGAGGAGCGCCCGCGCGGCCTCGTTCCACGGCAATTCGCGATGCATCCGCGCCGGCGTCGCCTCGACCGCATCCATGTCGCGGGCGAGCGGCAGGATGTGGAAGAGCATGTCGAACAGCGCGTTGCAGACTTCCTGCACGAGGTAGGTCGCGCCGGAATAGCCCATGAACGGCGTGCCGGTGTGCCGCCGGATGATCGCGCCGGGGAACGAGGCCGGCACGAACACCGCCCGGCAGCCGCTCTCGGCCGCGTACATCCGCTCGTTGAACGAGCCGAACAGCACCAGCGGCGGATCGTTCGCGATGGCCGCGCGCACGGCCGCGTTGTCGGGCTTGGCGCCGGGCTTTCGCGCGAAGGCGAAGGTGCAGGGCAGCCCCATCTCCTCCTCGAGGAAGTGGCGCACGCCGCGCGCGTAGGTGTCGGTCGCGACGATGCCGAAGCTCGCGGTGCCGAAGAAGTCCTGCGTCACCGAGCGCCACAGGTCCCAGACCGGCTTGATCGTGGTGTGCTTCTCGCGCTCGATGAACGGCTCGGGATCGAGGCCGAGGGTCTCGCCGAGCGAGCGCAGGAACTTGGTGGTCGAGAGCACGCCGATCGGCGCCTGCAGGTAGGGCCGCTCCAGGTCCTCGCAGAGCAGGCGCCCGAACTCGCGGTAGAGGCAGACGTTGGCGTCTGCATTGACGAGCTTGGGCACGTCGGCGAGATGCGAGCCCAGCGGGAAGACCAGGTTGATCTCGGCGCCGATCCCCTCGACCAGCCGCCGGATCTCGGCGAGGTCGGAGGGCATGTTGAAGGTGCCGTAGGCCGGCCCGATCAGGTTGACCCGCGGGCGCTCGCCCTCCTTGCGCGCGGGACGCGGCGGGATGCCCTTCTTGGCGAAGCGCTTGGCGCCGTATTCCTGCCAGAGCCAGCGCATCGCCCGGTCGGCGGTCTGCCACTGGTCCTCGTCGATGGTGCGTGGCAGGAAGCGCTGGATGTTGGTGCCCTCCGGCGTGACCCCGCCGCCGATCATCTCGGCGATCGAGCCGGTGACGACGACGCTGGGCTGGCCGGGATCGAGCACCGCATGCGCCCGCTTCATCGCGCCCTCAGTGCCGTGGCGGCCGAGCTCCTCCTCGCCGAGGCCCGTGACGACGATCGGAAGCTCGTGCGGCGGCAGCGCGTCGGTGTAGTGCAGCACCGAGGTGACCGGCAGGTTCTCGCAGCCGACGGGGCCGTCGATGATGACCTGCAGGCCCTTGATCGCCGTGAAGACGTAGACGGCACCCCAGTACCCGCCGGCGCGGTCGTGATCGAGGACGAGCATCAGGCCATCTCCCCGATAGGCGTGTTGTCCAGCAGGAGACCTTGGTCGTGCTTCTTCGGCGCGGGCGCCCGCGCCACGCTCTTGCGCAGCTGCGGCACCGCCTCCCAGACGCCGGCGGCGTGGCCGGTGCCGACGCCCTCGAAGAAGCCGCGCATCGCGTCGAAGCGGCCCTTGTTGCCGAGCGCGGCGTTGATCACCTTGGCGAGCGAGCCGGCGCCGGCGACGCCCATCAGCGGCCGTGCCGAGATCAGGTTGGTGAAGTACAGGGCCGGCGTGCCGGCCTCCTTGGCCTTCTGCACCACCGGCGTGGTGCCGACGGCGAGGTCGGGCCGGTATTCGCGCATCGCGGCGAGGTCGTCCTCGAGCGAGGCCCGGAACTTCACTTGGACGCCGCGGGCCTCGAGCCAGTCGCGGTCGGCCTCCGCCCAGGGCGTCCTCGGGCAGGCGGTGCCGACGTAGCGCAGGTCGGCGCCGCTTTCGATCAGCAGGCGCCCGACCAGCAGCTCCGAGCCCTCGTAGCCGGAGAGGGTGATGCGGCCCTGGATCGGGGCGGCGGCGAGCACGCCGCGGATCGGCGGCAGCAGGCGGTTCTTGGCGGCCTCGACCAGGCCGCGCGGGACGGCGCAGGCCTCGCCGATCCGGTCGAGCCAGTCCGCGGTGCCGTCGACGCCGACCGGCGCCGAGCCGACGATCGGCCGGCCGGCCGCCTCGAACTCGCGGATGCTCGCGGTGTAGAACGGGTGGATCGCCGCCACCGCCGCGCCGTCGAGCGCCGCGTAGAGCTCGCGCCATTCGCGGGTCGGGACCACGGGGCCGGCGGCGAGGCCGAGCGGCTCCAGCATCGCGCCGATCACCACGGGATCGGCGGGGAACATCTCGCCGAGCAGCGTCACCGTCGGGCGCTCGGAGCGGCCGGCGCGCGGCGCCTGGACCGGGCCCTGCTCGGCTTCCGTGCGCGCGAACCGCAGCATCGCGCCGGCGAGCACGTCCTTGGCCTCGGCATGGGTCGGCACCCCGAAGCCCGGCACGTCGATGCCGATGATGCGGACGCCGTCGATCTCCTTCGGCAGCAGGCGCAGCGGCACGCCCGAGGCCGTCGGCACGCAGAGGTTGATCACCACGACGGCGTCGTAATCGGCGGGCTTGGCCGTGAGGAACACCGCCTCGCGGATGTCCTCGAACAGCTTGCCGGTGACCAGCGTCTCCGAGTTGAACGGCACGTAGCCGACCGAGCGCTTGGCCCCGTAGAAGTGCGAGGTGAAGGTCAGCCCGTAGACGCAGCAGGCGGAGCCGGACAGGATCGTCGCGGTGCGCCGCATCCGCAGGCCGACCCGGAGCGAGCCGAAGGCCGGGCACATGCTCTGCGGCTGGTCGTGCGGCCCGACGGGGTAATCCTTGGCCAGCCGGTCCAGCGTCTCGCTCATGCCGGCCTCGGCGGCGGCGGCCCGCATCACGTCCTTGCCGGCATGGCAGCCGAGGCCGTCGCCCTTCGTCGCCGCGAGGTTCACGGCCGGCGCCTGCGCGGCGGCGAGCGTCGAGGCCGGGATTTCCTGGCGGGCGCGGAGCGCGGCGATGTCGAGGGTGACGGCCATGCGCCTCAGACCTCGTCGTAGACGACTTCGAGGGACGGCTTGGCGACGTGGGCGACGCCGCACATGTCCTCGAAGGTCGCCGGCACCAGCACCACGTCGCGGCCGGTGGTCTCGCTGGAGAACAGGCCGAGGAGGCCGTCCTGCGAAAGCGGCGCCGGGTGATTGGGCTTCGCCTCGGCGACGTTCTGGGCGAGATCGGCGAACAGCGAGCCCCAGCGCCCGTCGGGCCGGCCGATGATCTCGTAGTTCGCGCTCTTCCTGCGGATGTCGTCGTCGGCCGGGATCGAGGCCAGCACCGGGATGCCGACGGCGGCGGCGAAGGCCTGGGCCTCGCCGGTGTGGTCGTCCTTGTTGATCACCAGGCCGCCGACGCCGACGTTGCCGCCGAGCTTGCGGAAGTATTCGACCGCGGAGCAGACGTTGTTGGCGACGTAGAGCGACTGCAGGTCGTTCGAGCCGACGACGATGACCTTCTGGCACATGTCGCGGGCGATCGGCAGGCCGAAGCCGCCGCAGACCACGTCGCCGAGGAAGTCGAGCAGGACGTAGTCGAAGCCCCATTCATGGAAGCCGAGCTTCTCCAAAAGCTCGAAGCCGTGGATGATGCCGCGGCCGCCGCAGCCGCGCCCGACCTCGGGGCCGCCGAGCTCCATCGCGTAGACGCCGTCGCGCTTGAAGCAGACGTCGCCGATCGCCACCGGCTCGCCGGCGAGCTTCTTCCGGGTCGAGGTCTCGATGATGGTCGGGCAGGCCTTGCCGCCGAACAGCAGCGAGGTGGTGTCGCTCTTCGGGTCGCAGCCGATGAGAAGGACCTTCTTGCCCTGCTGGGCCATCATGTAACTGAGGTTGGCCAGGGTGAACGACTTGCCGATGCCGCCCTTGCCGTAGATCGCGATGATCTGCGTTTCCTTCTTCGCCGGCGCGGTCGCCACCGGATCCGGCTCGATGGCCGCTTCGGCGCGGAGCGCGGCGTTGGTCAGGTGCATGTTCATGCGTTCCTCCAGTCGAGGATCATCTTCAGGCACTCGGGCTCGCCGAAGGCCGTGCGATAGGCCTGCTCCGCCTCCGACGCCGGGCGCCGGTGGGTGATCAGGCCGTCGAGGGAGAGAGCGCCGCGTGCGACGAGCGCGCTCACCGCCGCGAGGTCGTGCGGCCGGAACTCGGCCGCGACCCGGATCCGGGCCTCGCGCAGGAAGGCCGGCGGGAAGGCGAAGGCGAGCGGCGCCTCGTAGAAGCCAGCGAGCACGATCTCGCCGCCGGAGCACAGCCGCCCGATCAGCGTGTCGAGGAGGCTCGCATCGCCGCTGACGTCGGTGATCGTTGCGTAGTCGCGGCGCTCGTCCTGATCGGGGTGGATGACGGGATAGGCGAATTCGCCCCGCGCCCGGACCGGATTGGTCTCCCACACCGTCGGCATCGCGCCGGACAGGGCGGTGAGCCGGGCCAGCAGGCGCCCGAGCACCCCGTGGCCGACGATCAGCGAGCGCTCGCCGGGGGCGTTGCTCGCCATCGCGTGGTAGGCGGTGGCAGCGAGCGCCAGCAGGATCGCCTTCTCGCCCAGGGCGGGGTCGACCGGCACCAGCTTCTCCGCCGGCACGATCAGGTGCGAGGCGGCGCCGCCGAACAGGCCGCGCACCGTGCCGAAGCAGCGCGCGCCCGGCACGAACACCGCCTGGCCGACGCTCAGGTCCGAGCCCGCGGGCGCCGATTCGACGGTGCCGACCGACTCGTAGCCCGGCACCAGCGGGTATCCCATGCCGGGGAAGCTCGGCATCCGCCCGGTCCAGAGCAGGCGCTCGGTGCCGGTGGAGATCCCGCTCCAGGTGACGGCGACCACCGCGTCGCCCTCTGCGGCCGGAGTCAGCGGCAGGCGGTTGAGCGCCAGCACCTCCGGTTTCTCGAGAACGACGGCGAGCGCGTCCATGTGCGGTGCCTCTTCCATCCCCGGCCCGACTCTCCCGGTCGGCCATCAGTCATCCTAGAATGACAATGAAAAGCGTCAAGGCAAATTTACACTTCGCTGCGCTTGCGGGCGACGACGAGGCGCGTCAGCAGGGGACGACGGGTCTTCACGCTGCGGATCGCGTCGAATCCGGCATCGCGAAGCATCGCGGTCAGCTCCTCGACGGTGCGGGCGCGGCCGCTGCCCATGGCGAGCAGGTAGAAGCCGAAATAGGCGTCGCCGATCGGCTCGGCCCCCCGCGTCCCGGCCATCGGCTCGGCGATGAGCAGCGTGCCGCCGGGGGGCAGCGCGTCGTGCGCCGCACGCAGCAGCACCGCGGCGCGGGCGTCGTCGTGATCGTGGACGATCCGCACCAGCGAGATCGCGTCGGAGCCGCGCGGCAGCGGATCGGAGAAGAAGTTTCCGCCGCGGCAGGCGACCGTCAGGCCCGCCGCACCGAGGCGCGCCTCGGCCCGGGCGGCGACCGCCGGCAGGTCGAACAGCATCAGGTGCAGGCCGGGGTGGCGGGCCGCGGCGGCGGTGACGAAGGCGCCCTCCCCGCCACCGACATCCATCAGGCAGGCGTGCGATCCGAGCGGATAGGCGTCGAGCACGTCCTCGGCGATCAGCGCCTGCGAGGCCGCCATCAGGCGGCTGTAGCCGGCGACCGCCCCGGCCTCCGCGGCGTCCGGCTCGGCGGCCTTGGCGTAGGGCCAGTAACCCGAGAGTTGCGTCGGGGGTCCTTCGCCGCGCAGCAGCGCGACCGGGTCGGCGAGATCGGCGTAGAGCATGGCGTGATGCTCGATCATCGCCGCCACCGACGGGTTGCCGATCAGCGCCGCGCCGAGGTCGGCCAGCGCCCAGCGCGCGTCGGGCAGGCGGCCGATCAGGTCGAGGGAGGCGGCGGCCTTCAGCAGGCGCTCGGCTCGCTCCGGTGCGAGACGGAGGCGCTCGGCCACCACGGCCGTCGCGAGCGGGCCGGGCTGCAGCGTGTGGAACAGGTCGAGCCGGACGCAGGCGAGCAGCACCTGGGAGTAGGTGAACCCGGCGCAGAGGTCGAACAGCGCCCGGGTGTTCGTCCGCGCGATGCGGCGCGTCAGCGGAAACCCGGCGGCCCAACGCTGGAATGCGGGGCTCGCGACGCGGGCGATGCGGAAGGCGCGCCAGCGCTCGCGAAGGTTTCGAAACGCGAGCCACCCTCCCCCCGCCGAGGCGAGCGGGACGGCGCGGAGGCCGTTCTTCTCCCCGCCGGAGACGATGCCCACGCTGGTTTCCGCCGCCATGCCCCTCGCCTCAGGCGAATTCGTGGGCGAGGCTCGCGGGCAGGAAGAGCCGGGTCTGCGCGGCGATCTCGGCGCGCAGCGCGTCGGCGCCCGGGCAGGTCGGGATCACCTCGATCGCCTCCGCCGAGAGGCGCTTCAGCCGCTCGAGGGCGCCGCCCATGCCGAGGAGCAGGGCGGCGTTCGGCCGGCCGAGGGTAGCGTCGCGGCCGGCGGGCTTGCCGATCTCCTCCTGGCGGCAGGCGACGTCGCGCAGGTCGTCGGCGACCTGATAGGCCTCGCCGAGGCATTCCCCGAGGAGCCGCCACGGCAGCGGCGACGCCTATTTCGGCTTCTACCTGCTCGCCATGGGCAGCGGCCGCGCCCGCACCGTCGAGGAG
>NZ_VRUV01000246.1:0-6692 GCF_008039455.1 Methylobacterium sp. WL116 | reverse complement strand
AGCCGAGACCCGTCCCGCCCCTCCCCCGACGCGCTGCTCGAAGCCGCGCGCCGCGAAAGCCGGTCGCGCGGCCGGCTGAAGATTTTCCTCGGCGCCGCGCCGGGGGTCGGCAAGACCTACGAGATGCTGACCACGGCCCAGGCCAAGGCCCGCGCCGGCCTCGACGTGGTGGTCGGCGTGGTCGAGACCCATGGCCGCGCGGAGACCGAAAGCCTCGTCGCCGGGCTGGAGGTCGTCCCGCGCCGCGCCGTCGCCTACAAGGGCACCCGCCTCGACGAGATGGATCTCGACGCGCTGCTGGCCCGGCGCCCGGCCCTGGCGCTGGTCGACGAGCTCGCCCACACCAACGCGCCGGGCTCGCGCCATCCGAAGCGCTACCAGGACGTCGAGGAATTGCTCGACGCCGGCATCGACGTCGACACCACCCTCAACATCCAGCACGTCGAGAGCCTGAACGACGTCGTCGTCCAGATCACCCGCATCCGGGTGCGCGAGACCGTGCCCGACGGCATCCTCGACCGGGCCGACGACATCGAGGTGATCGACCTCAACCCCGACGACCTGATCCGGCGCCTCGAGGACGGCAAGGTCTACTTGCCCCGCAACGCCGCCCGCGCGCTGCGGCACTACTTTTCCCGCGGCAACCTCACGGCCTTGCGCGAGCTGGCGCTCCGCCGCACCGCCGACCGGGTCGACGACGAGCTCCTGAGCCACATGCGGGCCAACGCCATCCCCGGGCCCTGGGGCGCGGGCGAGCGGGTGCTGGTCTGCGTCAGCGAGGATCCGCGCGCGGCCGGGCTGGTGCGCTACGCCAAGCGCCTGGCCGACCGCCTGCACGCGCCCTGGACCGCGCTCTCGGTCGAGGGGCCGCGGGCGCAGGCGCTGTCGGAGGCCGCGCGTGACCGCATCGCCGACACCTTGCGGCTGGCCGACCGGCTCGGCGGCGAGGCGGCGACCGTGCCGGGCTCGCGGCGGATCGCCGACGACATCCTGGCCTATGCGCGGAGCGCCAACGCCAACCACGTCGTGGTGGGCAAGTCCGAGCGCTCGCGGCTGTTCGAGATCCTGAACGGCTCGGTGGTGCACGACCTCGTGCGCGGCTCAGGGCAGATCAGCGTCCACGTCATCGCGGGCGAGGCGCAGAGTGGGGAGGCGCAGGGCGGGGACGCGGCCGGGCCGAAGAGCGTGCGCACGGCCGCGGAGCCGTCCCGCTCGGCCTGGCCCTACGCGGTCGCGCTCGCGGCCGTCGGGGGCGCCCTCGGGATCGCGCTCGCCCTGCAGCCGATGCTCGGCGTCGAGAACGCCGACCTCGTCCTGCTCACCGCCGTGGTCGCCGTGGCGGTGCGCTTCGGCCTCGGGCCCTCGCTCGCCGCCGTGGTGGCGGCCTCGCTCGCCTACAACTTCTTCTTCCTGCCGCCGCTCTACACCTTCACCATCGCCGACCCGACCAACGTCGCCGCCTTCTGCCTGTTCACGCTGGTCGCCGTGCTGGTCTCGAACCTCGCCGCGCGCACCCGCCAGGAGGCGGTGGTCTCGCGGGCGCGGGCCGTGGCGAGCGAGCGGCTCTACGGCTTCAGCCGCAAGCTCGCCGGCTGCGGCACCCTCGACGACGTGCTGTGGGCGACCGCCTACCAGATCGCCGCGAGCCTCGACGTCCGCGTCGTGCTGCTCCTGCCCGAGGCCGGCGCGATCGCGGTGCGCGCCGGCTACCCGCCGGAGGACACCCTCGACGCAGCCGACCTCGCCGCCGCCAAGTGGGCCTTCGACAACGACCGGGCGGCGGGCCGCGGCGCCGACACCCTGCCCGGCGCCAAGCGCCTGTTCCTGCCGATGCGGACCGGCCGGGGGACGCTCGGCGTCATCGGCCTCGACGCCGACCGGGCCGGGCCGATCCTCTCGCCGGAGAGCCGGCGCCTCGTCGACGCGCTCTCCGACCAGGGCGCGCTGGCCATCGAGCGCGTCCGCCTCGTCGAGGACCTCGACCGGGCCGAGCGCGCGGCCGAGACCGACCGCCTGCGCCAGGCGCTGCTCACCTCGATCTCGCACGACCTGCGCACGCCGCTCGCCGCCGTGCTCGGCGCGGCCACGACGCTGCGCGACCTCGACGACGCCCTCGACGCCCCCGCGAAGGCGGATCTCCTCGCGACCGTCATCGCGGAATCCGAGCGCCTCAACCGCTTCATCGCCAACCTCCTCGACATGACCCGCCTGGAGGCCGGCGCCGTGGTGCCCAACGTCGCGCTGCACGACGTCGCCGAGATCGCCGACACGGCCTTGCGCCGCCTGGAGGCGATCCTGTCCGGCCACCGCGTCGTGGTGGAGATCGCGCCCGGCCTGCCCCCGCTGCGGCTCGATCCGGTGCTGTTCGAGCAGGTGCTGGTCAACCTCCTCGACAACGCCGGCAAGTACGCCCCCGAGGGGTCGACCATCCGCCTGCGCGGCCGGCGGGACGGGATGCGGGTGCGGATCGAGATCCTCGACGAAGGCGGCGGCCTGCCGGAGGCCGACCTGGAACGGGTGTTCGATACGTTCTACCGCGTCGCCAAGGCCGACAGCGTGCGGGCCGGAACCGGCCTCGGCCTGCCGATCTCCCGCGGCTTCATCGAGGCGATGGCCGGCACGGTCGTCGGCGCCAACCGCCGCGACCGCTCCGGCGCGGTGTTCACCATCACCCTGCCGGTCCCCGCCGAGCCCGCGCGGACCGCCTCGGATCGGGCGGCATGACCCTGCACATCCTCGTCGTCGACGACGAGCCGCCGATCCGGCGGCTGCTGCGCACCGGGCTTGGGACCCAGGGCTACGCCGTGCTCGAGGCGCCGGACGGCCGCACCGCCCTGGAGACCCTGGGCCGCAAGGCGTCCGGCCACGAGACGGTGGACCTCGTGATCCTCGATCTCGGGTTGCCCGACATGCGCGGGCACGACCTCCTCGCCCGGATCCGCGCGGCGCATCCCGCCCTGCCGGTGGTGGTGCTGTCGAGCCGCGACGACGAGACCGGCAAGGTCGAGGCGCTCGACCTCGGGGCCGACGACTACGTCACCAAGCCCTTCGGCATGGGCGAGCTGCTGGCCCGCATCCGCACGGCGCTCCGCCACCAGCTCGCGACGGAAGGGCAGCGCCCGCTGTTCCAGGTCGGGCCCCTGAGCGTCGACCTCGTGCGCCGCATCGTCCGGGTGGAGGGGCGCGAGGTGAAGCTGACGCCGCGCGAGTACGACTTCCTGCGGGTGCTGGTGCAGCATGCCGGCAAGGTGCTGACCCACGCCCAGCTGATGGGCGCGGTCTCGGCCTCGTCCGACCCGCAATACCTCCGGGTCTACATGCGCCAGCTCCGGCAGAAGCTGGAGGCCGATCCCGAGCGCCCGCGCCTGCTGCTCACCGAGACCGGCGTCGGCTACCGCCTGCGCGCGCCCGACGACGGGCTGTCGCGCTGACGGCGTCCCCGATGCGGATCTTTTCCTGAACGAACAGGTCCGGCGCGGGTTGTGCAGGCCGCGATCCCGTTCGGATCGCAAACCCGTCCGCATCGCAAGGCCGCCCCGCCCCATGAACACCACGACCCCGGATACGACCCTGAAAGCCGCCGACTTCGCGGCTCCGACCGTCCTGCTCGCCGGCACGGTGGATTACGACATGTACCGGGACTTCCGGGCCCAGATCGGAAAGGCCCCGTGCGAGGGGCTGGTCGTCGTCGAGCTGACCACGCTCGGCGGCGACCCGGAGGTCGCGCGGATGATGGGCGAGGACATCCGCTTCAAGAGCGCGATGAACCCGCAATGCCGCTACGCCTTCCTCGGCAAGGCGGCGATCTACTCCGCCGGCACCACCTTCATGAGCTTCTTCACCCGGCAGAACCGCTACCTCACCCCCGGCACGCGGCTGATGATCCACGAGCGCAAGCTCGCCAAGGAGCTCCGGATCAACGGTCCGCTGACCACCTGCATCGCCACGGTGAAGGCGACGCTCCACGAGATCGAGTGCTCGATCGCGATCCAGAACGAGGGCTTCGCCAACCTCGTCGAGGGCTCGAGCGTGACCCTCGATCAGGTGATCGAGCGGGCTCCCTACAATTGGTACATCGAGGCCGAGGAGGCCCGCACCCTCGGCCTGATCGAGGCGGTGATCTGAGGCTCATGCCGAGTCTTCAGGCCAAGCCTCGTAGGTGAGAACCCATGAGGTCCGGCGGACGACCGCCGCCCGGCGGTCGCGGGGGCCGACCCTCGATGAGCCGGGCTCACCGAGGGTCGGCATCAGAACGCCAGCTTCATCCCGGCGACGAGGTTGCGCGGGGCGCCGGCATAGATCGAGCCGGTGGTGCCGGCGAGCACGCCCGCGCCGTTCTGCAGCCCGGTCGTCGCGCTGATCGTGTCGGCGAGGTTCTGGGCCGAGGCGGCGTAGACCGTGTCGAACAGGTTGCGCACCTCGGCGTAGAGCGTGAGGCGCTTGGCGTAGCCGCCGGAGAGTTCCGTCGCGTAGTGGACGTTGGCGTTGACGATCGCGTAGCCCGGCGCCTTCAGCTGGTTGGCGTTGTCGAGGTAGAAATCGTCCTGGAACACGGTCTCGACGAAGGCGCCGAGTCCGGCGAGCGGCCCGGCCGGGACGTCGTAGCCGACGCGGGCGAGCAGCTGGTTGGCCGGCACCCCCGGGATGCGGTTGCCGGCGCGGTCGAGGCGGCGGGTCAGCGCTCCGGCGCTGAGCTGCTCGACGTAGCGGGTGTAGACCTGGTCGTCGAAGGTGTAGGCGGCGACGATGCGCCAGCCCGGCGCGAAGGCCCAGTCGGCGCCGACCTCGAGGCCGCGGTGCTCCGAGGCCGGGGCGTTGAAGGTGTAGCTCTGCAGGCCGGCCCCGGGCGATTGCGAGACGAGCTCGTTGCGGAAGATCTCGTAGAAGCCGGTGACGCTGAGGCGCAGCCCCTCGACCGGCGTCCAGTCGGTGCCGAGGTCGAAGCCGAGGTTCTCCTGGGTCTGCAGCCCGGTGTTGTTGCCGGGCAGGCCCGCCGCGGTCACGAACAGGTTGCTCGCCGCCGGCGTGGTGTAGCCGGTGGCGACGCGGCCGCGGAACGCCCATTCGGCGCTCGGGCGGTAGACCAGCGCCAGTTCCGGGGCGACGTTGAGGAAGCTGCGGTTCGCGTCCGCGATCGTCGTGGTCGCGCCCGCGGCCGCGTAGGCGTAGGCGAGGCTGCGCCCGGTGATCGACGTGGTCTCGGCGCCGATGCCGACGACGCCCGTCCACTGCTCGGAGAGCGCGACCTCGGTGCGGGCGCGGCCGCCGAGGTTCGACTGCACCGCCTCCTGGTCGCCGATCAGCGCGCCCAGCCGCGGGCCGCCGTAGGGCGCGCGGTTGTAGGTCGAGATCCGGTTGTCGATGGTGCTGTAGGCCAAAGCCACGTAGCCGACCGCCGGCAGGCCGAACAGGTCGTAGCGCCGGGTGAGGTCGGTGAGAAAGTTCCAGGACGGGTACGAGCCCCGTGACGCGGTCGCGTAGAACGGCTGGTTGAAATTGCGCTCGTCGAAGCCGAGTTGCGTGCGCCAGGTGGTCTGGGCGTCGATGTCGTGCTCGTAGCGCGCCGCCACGATCGTGCGCCGGTCCTTGCGCTCGAAGCCGGCCTCGTCGGCGGTGACGCCGACCCTTCGGCCGTAGGCGCCGTTGACGAAGAGGTTGGTGAGCGAGCAGCCCGCCGCCGCGGTCGCCGCCGCCGCGCAGCCGCGCTGATAGGGGTTGGTGCGGAACTCGGCCAGCGACGACCGGGCGGCGAGGTCCGCGTGCAGGTCGTTGTTGATCACCTTGAGGGTGAAGCGGTTGTCCGGCGTCGGGGTGTAGCTCGCCAGCAGGTCGATGGTCTGCGTGTCGTAGGACGAATGGTCCTGGTAGCCGTTGGCGCGCACGTCGCTGGAGAACAGGCTGATCTCGAACGGGCCGCTGACGCCGCCGACCGTGAAGGAGGTGCTGAGATAGCCGAAGCTGCCGGCATCGGTGCCGATCTCGTAGCCGTCGATCTCGCGGCCGGTGCGGGTGCGGAAGGCCAGCGCGCCGCCCGTGGCGTAGTTGCCGAACAGGGCCGATTGCGGCCCGCGGAACACGTCGATGCGGGAATAGGCCCGCGGGTCGGAGAGGTCGAAGCGCGCGGCGCCGTCGGGCTGGGTCAGGACGAAGCCGTCCTCCAGCACCACCGTGTTCTTGATCACGCCGGTGGAGCGGGCGTTGTTGCCGCGGATCGAGATGATCACGTCGCGCCCGCCGTTGCCCTGGCGCACGGTGACGCCGGGGCTGTTGGCGAGCACCGCGCCGACGCTCGTCGCCGGCCGGTTCTCGATCGTGTCGCGCCGCCCGATCCCGGTCACGACCTGCCCGACCGGATGCTCGATGACGCTGGGCGCCGAGCCCTGCGGCGCGGCGACGCCGAAGGGAATGCCGGCCGCCGGTGCCGGCCCGTCGCGCTCGCCGACCACCGAGAGCTCGGAGAGCGTGACGCTCTCCTGTGCCTGTGCCTGCGCCTGCGCGACGGCGAGCGGGCTGGCGGACAGGAGGAGGAGGCCGGCGCGCAGCCGGAGCTTGGGCAGGAAGGGCATCGGGCGGGCTCGTCTGATCGGGAGGCAGGCGGGATCGGCCCGCCGGAAGAGGTTCGCGATTCGATCAGAGCAGGGTCGGCGGTGCCCTCGGCCGGCCGGCGATCCGGGGGCGATGCGGGATGCGGG
>NZ_VRUV01000245.1:0-6766 GCF_008039455.1 Methylobacterium sp. WL116 | reverse complement strand
GGGCCGGACGCGCGGGCGAGATCCGGCGAGGACGCTGCGCCCGCTCGGGGAACGGGCAGCCCTCGCGCTTCGCGCGGGCCGTCCGCTCGTCGCGATCGGCCGCGGGGCCGCGTGCGGCCCCGCGGGTTCGGCCTCACATGCCGAGGACGGGCTTTCCGTCCTTGCCCTTCACCTGCTTCCACTCCTCGTGGATCAGGCCGACGACGGCGTCCGGCAGCGGCACGTAGTCGAGGTCGGAGGCGAGCTTGTCGCCGTTCTTGTAGGCCCAGTCGAAGAACTTCAGCACGTCGGCGGACTTGGCCGGATCGGCGGCCTCCTTGTGGACGAGGATGAAGGTCGCCGCCGTGATCGGCCAGGCGTCGTCGCCGGCCTGGTCGGTGAGCGTGATGCCGAAGCCGGGCGCGCTCTTCCAGTCGGCGCTGGCGGCGGCCGCCTGGAACGCCTTGTCGTCCGGCTGCGGGAACTTGCCGGCCTTGTTGCGGATCAGCGCATAGCTGAGCTTGTTCTGCTTGGCGTAGGCCGACTCGACGTAGCCGATGGCGTTCGGGACCTGCTTGACGGTGGCGGTAACGCCCTCGTTGCCCTTTCCGCCCTGGCCGGCGGGCCAGCTCACGGTGGTGGCGGCCCCGAACTCCTTCTTCCAGCCCTCGGAGACCTGGCTGAGATAGGTGGTGAAGATGTTCGTCGTGCCCGAGGCGTCCGAGCGGTAGACCGGGGTAATGTTCGCGTCGGGGAGCTTCAGCCCCTCGTTAAGCGCGGCGATCTTCGGGTCCGACCACTTGGTGATCTTGTTGGCGTAGATGTCGGCGATCACGTCGCCGGTGAGCTTGAGCTTGCCCGGCTCGACGCCGGGGATGTTCACGACGGCGACGACGCCGCCCATCACGGTCGGGAACTGGACGAGGCCGTCCTTCTCCAGGGCGGGGCCCTTCAGCGGCGCGTCGGTGGCGCCGAAATCGACCGTCTTGGCCTGGATCTGCTTGATGCCGCCGCCAGAGCCGATCGACTGGTAGTTCAGGCCGGTGCCGCTGTCCTTGCGGTAGGCTTCCGCCCACTTGGAATAGACCGGGAACGGGAAGGTCGCACCGGCGCCGGTGATGTCGGCGGCGAGCGCCGGAAAGGCGAGCTGCGCCGTCGCGAGGCCGAGGGCGAGCGCGTAGGTGAAGGGTTTCACATCGATCTCCGTCATCCGTCGAGCGTGCCGGGCAGCGCGATCCGCGCGTTCGCATTCGCGCGGGCCACCCGGCGACCCGGCGGCCGCGGCCGCATCGCTCGACACCGCCGCCGTTAGGGCACGCAGATGACAGCCACATGACACGGCGCAACCAGGGCTCGAGGCGAGCGCGAACGCGGCCGGCGAATGCTGTGGCGATGGCACGCTTTACGGTGTTGGCGCGTTCTCATTGCGATCCGGGCCCTGTCGCGAGCATCCCGCCGCAACTCGCCGGATCGGAAGGTCGATCCCGTGTCCCACGATTCGCCTGCGGCGCCGACGCGTGCGCCGCTCCCCGACGACCACGCCTACCAGGCGCTCCACGCCGAGCGCGAGGCCCTGGAGCGCGACCTGGCGCTGGCGAAGGCACGGCAGAACTTCAGCACGGAGCCGGGCGAGGCCGAGCGGGCCCGCGCCGACGAGGCGTCGATGCTGATGAGCCTCGACCGGGTGCTGACGCGCATCCGCGCGGCCGAATACCAGCGTCGCCCGGGCGCCCGCCGCTGGTAGCCTGTCTCGGCTGGGTCCCGCGTCTCGCGGCGATCGGGCGAACCTCGCCACTTCGCCCCACGATCGACGGGTCGTCCCCCGCGGCGAGCCGCGTGCGGGCCGCCTCCCAGCCTCAGGCGCTGCGGCGGCGGTCGCGCTCCTTCTGGCGCATGCGCAGCAGGAGGTCGACCTGGGAATCGGGGATCGGCTGCTTGTCGACGCTGCCCTCGTAGACGGTGCGCAGGGTCTGGCCGAGATGATGGGTGTCGACGCTGGCGCCGTTGCGATGCGACGCGAGGACTTCGAACTTGGCTGCGGCCTGATGCATGGTCCCCCCGGAACATGGAAGCGCCGGCGTCCGCGAATCGGTTTCGCCACCGGATCCCAACAGTGTCGGTCCGGATGGTTAAGGAGGGATTAACCTTAACCGACCGTTCTGCGCGCTCATCGGTATCTGATCCTAGACCGCCGCGCCTTCGAGCAGGCGGGCGGCGGCGGCGCGGGCCTCGTCGGTGACGGTGGCGCCAGCGAGCATGCGGGCGATCTCCTCGCGGCGGGCCGCGACGGGGAGCGAGGCGACGCGGGTGGCGACGCGGCCAGCCCCCTTCACCGCGTCCTTGGCGATCAGGAAATGCGTGCCGGCGCGCGCCGCGACCTGGGGCGCGTGCGTCACCGCCACCACCTGCACGTCCTGCGACAGCCGAGCCAGCCGCGCGCCGATCGCGTCGGCGACCGCGCCGCCGACGCCGGTGTCGATCTCGTCGAAGATCAGCGTCGGCGCCGAGCCCTTGTCGGCGAGCACCACCTTGAGGGCGAGCATGAAGCGGGACAGCTCGCCGCCGGACGCCACCTTCATCATCGGGCCGGCCTTGGTGCCGGGATTGGTCTGCGCCCAGAACGCGACCCGGTCGATGCCGGCGGCGTCGCGCGATTCGGGATCGGTGACGATCTCGGTGATGAACCGGGCGCGCTCGAGCTTCAGCGGGGGCAGCTCGGCCTGCACGGCGGCGTCGAGCGCCTTGGCCGCGCGCCGACGCCCCGCGCTGAGCTTCTCGGAGGCCTTGGCGTAGGCCGATTCGGCCGTTTGCAGCGTCACCTCCAGGCCGGCGAGCGCCTCCTCGCCGGCATCGATCGCGGCGACATCCGCCTCGTAGCGCTCGCGCAGGGCGGCGAGGTCGTCGGCGGCGACGTCGTACTTGCGCGAGGCCGCGCGCAGGGCGAACAACCGCTCCTCGACCCGCTCCAGCTCGCGCGGGTCGAACTCGGCCTCGGCCACCGCCGCGTCGAGGACGGCGCGGGCCTCGTCGAGGGCGACGAGGGCAGCGTCGAGCGCCGCGACGCAGGGCTCGACCAAAGCCGGCAGCTGCGCCGCCCGGCGCTCGAGCTTGCGGATCGCCGAGGAGAGCTGCGGCACGCTCGAATGCGAGCCGCCGACGGCGGCGAGCGCGTCGTTCAGCTCGCGCGCGACCTTCTCGCTCTGCTGCATCACGGTGCGGCGCTCGGCCAGGGTCGCCTCCTCGCCGGGCTTCGGATCGAGGGCCGCCAGCTCCTCGACCGCGTGGCGCAGGAAGTCGGCCTCCCGGCGCGCGGTCTCCACGCGGGCGCGATGCTCGGCCAACGTCGTGCGGGCGACCCGGACGGTCTTGGCCGCTTTCGCGACCGCGTCGAGCGGGCCGCTCAGGCCGCCGAAGGCGTCGAGGATGGCGCGGTGCGTGGTGACGTCGGCGAGCGCGCGGTCGTCGTGCTGGCCGTGGATCTCGACCAGGGCCGCGCCGATCGCGCGCAGCACCTGCACGCCGACGGGCTGGTCGTTGACGAAGGCGCGGGTGCGCCCGTCGGCCATCTGCGTGCGCCGCAGGATCAGGTCGCCCTCGGTGTCGATCTCCGATTCCGCGGCGATCCGCCGGGCGGGATGGTCGAGTCCGACGTCGAACACCGCGGTGATGCCGCCCTGCGCCTCGCCGTGGCGCACGAGGGAGCCGTCGCCGCGCCCGCCCAGCGCCAGGCTGAACGCGTCGAGCAGGATCGACTTGCCCGCGCCGGTCTCGCCGGTGAGCACGCTGAGCCCGCCGGAGAAGTTCAGGTCGAGCCGGTCGATCAGGACGATGTCGCGGATCGCGAGCTGCACCAGCATGCCGCGCCTTCGAGCCTCCGGGGCGCCGGCCGTCGTCCGGCCGGGCAACCCAAACTTAAGGGAAATACGAAGCCGTCATGTAGGCCGATGCCGGGCCGACCGCACCCCCGAAATGCGAAACGGGCGGAGCCGAAGCCCCGCCCGCGAGTCGCGTCCGGTCGTGATGCGCGGGCGGCCTACTGGGCGGCGGCCGTGCGGCCCATCACCGAGGAGTAGATCTTGCTGAGGAACGAGCTCTTCTCCTCGCGCGGCTCGAGGCCGCCGTTCTGCAGGAGGGCGTGCGCGTCCTTGTACCAGGGACTGTCGGGGAAGTTGTGCCCGAGCACGGCGGCCGAGTTCTGTGCCTCGGCGGTGATGCCGAGCGCCATGTAGGCCTCGGTCAGCCGCTCCAGCGCCTCCTCGGCGTGACGCGTCGTCTGATACTTGCTCACCACGTCGCGGAAGCGATTGATCGCGGCAGGGAAGTTGCGGCGCTCGAGGTAGTAGCGCCCGACCTCCATCTCCTTGCCGGCGAGCTGGTCGCGGGTGATCTGGATCTTGGCCTTCGCGTCGGTCGAGTATTCCGAGGTGGGATACTTCTGGACGAGCTCCTGCAGGGCGACGAGCGCCTTCTCGGACCGGTCCTGGTCGCGGGTGACGTCGGGGATCTGCTTGTACTGCGACATCGCCATCAGGTACTGGGCGTAGGCCGCGTCCTTGCTCGCCGGGTGCCGCTGCAGGTAGCGCTTCGAGGCGGTGATCGCGTCGTCGTACTTCTGGCCCTCGTAGTTCGCGTAGGCCGTCATCAGCAGCGCGCGGCGCGACCAGTCGGAATAGGCGTACTGCTTGTCGAGCGAATCGAACTTCTTGACGGCGCCCTCGTAGTCGCTGTCTTCCATCTTCGCCAAGCCTTCGCTGTAGAGCTTGTCGGCCGGCGTGTCCTGCACGACCTCGGGCTTGTACTTGTCGGCGAACAGGTTGGTCGGGTCGAGCGCGTCGCAGCCGCCGAGACCGAGGCCGAAGGCGGTGATGAGCACGGCCGCCGCCGCTCCGCGGGTCCGAAGGGTGACAGGCATTGGCGGTTCTTCCCCCGAACGGGCGCGTCCTGCGTCGCAGCGCGCCGTTGAGCCATCGTGACGTCGTGTCGGCGCCGGCACTCTACCGGGTCCGAGGTGCCACCGCATCCCGGACTGCCGCGCTCTTCACGGACGATTCACCGTGGCGCCAGATTCGGGCATGAAAGCGGCGGTTCCACGCCCGCGCAGATCGGCGGGCGGCTGTGTCTTGCAGGCCACATCGCCCGCGGGCGGCAGGCGGTTTGCCGGAGAGATCTCAGAGGTCGCCGGCGAAGGCGGCGATGCCGAGGCCGGCGCCGAACTCGGCGAGCGCGGTCTCGCGGCGGGTGCCCTGGGCCTCGACGATCGCGTAGTTCGCACGGTCGGCGAACAGGGCCTCGAGGATGCCGACGTTCATGCGGTGCCCGCCGCAATAGGAGCGGTAGGCGCCCTGGAGCGGCAGCCCGGCGAGGGCGAGGTCGCCGACCGCGTCGAGGAACTTGTGCCGGACGAACTCGTCGGCGAAGCGCAGGCCTTCCGGATTGACCACGTCGGTCTCGCCGACGGCGACGGTGTTCTCGAGGGAGGCGCCGAGGGCGAAGCCCGCCTTCCAGTAGCGCTCCACGTCCTTCATCATGCCGAAGGTGCGGGCGGGGGCGATCTCGCGGCGGTAGGCGGCGGCGGTGAGGTCCATCGCCTTGCGCGAGCGGCCGATCACCGGGCTTTCGAAATCGATCTCGACGTCGAGGCGGAAGCCCCGGTCGATCGGGCGCAGCTCGGCGAAGGCGGTGCCCGCCTCGATGCGGACGTGGCGCAGCACCTTGATCCAGCGGCGGGCGGTGCCGGTCTGCGCGATGCCGACCGCGTCGATCGCCTTGACGAAGGGGAGCGCACTTCCGTCGAGGATCGGCATTTCCGGTCCGTCGATCTCGACCAGCGCGTTGTCGACGCCCAGGCCGTAAAAGGCGGACATCAGGTGCTCAATCGTGGCGACCGCACCGGATTCGACGTCGCCGATCACGGTGCAGAGCTCGGTCGCGGAAACGCAGGCGTGGTGGGCCTTGATCAGACGGTCGTTGCCGGAGGCCATTCCGGTGCGGAGGAAAGCGATGCCGTGGTTCGCAGAAGCCGGGCGCAGCGTGATCGCAACCGGGTTTCCGGAATGGACGCCGATGCCGCTCAGCACGGTCGCGCCCTTGAGGGTTGTTTGTTGGTTCGTCCGCATTCCTTAGCCCTCGGCCGCGATCCGGCCACGCCACCCCGCATTTCGCGTGGTGACGACGCCTTCCGATCCGTCCGCTGCTTGAAGCCCCTGCGTGCGGCGTCGGTCCGAAAACCGCGCCGCTATTCGTTGGTCCGAGATTTTTATAGCTGCGGCGCACAGCACGGCCAAATCACGCTTTCTTACGCTGTGTTACAGACACGCTTGCGCCGCGATCTCGGGAATATCGTTCCAGTGCAACATGTTAACGAATGGTTAACAAGCCCTCTACAACCGCGGCGCGCTGTGTCTTCGAGGCACCATGACCGGGTCCGAGGCCGCGCGACGGGACCGGAAACGGCGCCCGGAACGACGAAAGAACCCGCCGGCCCTCGCGGAGCGGCGGATCCATGCTGCGGTGCGACAGGCGCCCGGGCGGCATCCCGGCCGGGCGGCGAATCGCGCGAATAAGTCCCGCGGGCCTTCGCCCGCGGGGTCTCGGTGAGCGTCGGATCAGTTGGCCTGCCGGCGGAGGAAGGCCGGGATCTCGAGCTGGTCGTCGTCCATCATCCGCGGCTGGGGCGCCATGCGGCCCTGCGCGTCGAGGTTGCCCTGCGCCGGGCGGTAGGTCGGGGCGACCGGAGCCTGGACCCGCGGGGCCGGCGGCATCGGGGCCTGGACCTGCGGCTGGGCGC
>NZ_VRUV01000244.1:0-6781 GCF_008039455.1 Methylobacterium sp. WL116 | reverse complement strand
GCATCCTCACCAACCGCGACGTGCGCTTCGCGACGCATCCGGCCCAGCCCGTCTCCGAGCTGATGACCCGCGACCGGCTGATCACGGTGCGCGAGGGCGTTGACGCGGATGTCGAGGGGCGCACGCCGGGCGAGCGCCTTCAGTTCCGGCAGGAGATCGGCGCCGAGGATCGCCTCCAGCTGCGGCAGCACCCATTCGGGGACGTCGCCCGCGACGTGTGGCGGCGCGTCGGCGAGGTTTCCCTCGGCCAAGCGCCGTGCCTCGTCGTCGTTGAGCTTCTTCGGCGCGAAACCCTCGCCGCTGAACAGCGCCGCGATCGAGGGGGCGGCGAGACCCTGCTGCAGCCGCAGCGACCCGAGCAGCACCGCGCGCGGGCTGTCGTCGCCCATGATCCAGGCGGCCGAGGACCGTCGCCGCAGGGCGTCGTAGACGAGGCTGGCGATGCCGCCGCGGTCGCCCGATCCGGCGAAGCGGTGGCTCAGGCCCCAATCCTTGAGGGCGTCGGCGGCCGGTCGGCGACGACCGGCGATGTCGGCGAGCACCTCGATGGCGGCGGCGCAGCGGGCGGCTGGAGTCAGGACGGTCTCCTTTGGCGGATGAAGGCGTGTCGCGAGCGCGATAGACCCGCAGCGCCCCGCCTGTCGAAGGAAATCCGCGTGGCCACGATACGGCCACGCTTAACCCGCGCCGCGGACACGATACGGCCGAGCTTCCGGCACGATCGGCGCTCAGACCTGCAGGCTCCGACGGAACCCGCCGTCGCGAAGGCCGGAAGAACCCATGTCGCCCGTGATCCACCTCAGCCTCGCCGGCATCGTGATGCTGGCGGTCGCCGCCTGCTCCACCGCACCGGCCGCTCCCGACCTGACGCCGCCGCCGCGGCGCCCGCTCGATGCCAAGACGCAGCTCGAATACGGCAACCCGCCCCCGCCTCCCGGCCCGCGCTACTGAAGGATATCCGGATCTCGGCCCGCGCGGGCCGAGATCTCAGGCCGCCTGTTCGCGGGCGCGGCGGCGCTCATAGGTCTTGAGGCCGGTGAAGACCCGCTCGAGATGCGGCAGCACGGTGTCCGGCGTGACCGAGCGCCCGCGGGCGATCAGGTCGCCGACGACGTGGTCGGCCTCGATCCGGCCCCTGCCCTCGATGTCGCGCAGCATCGAGGCGGTGAGCGGCGCGCCTTCCGTGGTCAGCATGGTCCGGGCCTGGGCCGCCACCTTCTCGCGCGGCGCGAATCCGTTCGCCGCGGCGATGGCGAGGCATTCGTCGTGCAGGCCGGCGATGAAGTCGCGGCCGCCCTCGGCCCCGACGATGTCGCCGACGGTGCCGCGCATCAGGGTGGTCGCGCCGGCCAGCGTGGCGAGGAACACCCACTTCTCCCACATCTCCAGCACGATCCTGTCGGACAGGCGCGGCTGGAACTTCACGTCCCGCATCAGCGTCTCGATCGCGTCGCAGCGCTCGGATCGGGAGCCGTCGCGCTCGCCGAAGGTCAGCGTGCAGAAGTCGCTCATGTGGCGGATTGCGCCCTCAGGCCCCAGCGTCGCCGCGATGGCGCAGGAGCCGCCGAGCACGCTGGCCGCGCCGAAGCGCGCGTCCAGCGCGTCGAGATGCGCCATCCCGTTGAGGATCGGCAGGATGGCGGTGCCTTCCCCCACCGCCGGCGCGAGGTCGTCGAGGGCGCCGGCGAGGTCGTAGGCCTTGCACGAGAGCAGGACGAGGTCGAAGCCGCCGGCCGCGGGCAGCGCGGCCGCCGTGACGGTCTTGGGCGCGGCGAGATGCAGGTCGCCGAGCTTGCTTTCCACGACGAGCCCGTTCGCCGCGAGCTTGTCCGCGCGCGCCGGGCGGACGAGGAAGGTCACGTCGCGCCCGGCCTCCGCGAGCCGCGCCCCGTAATAGCCGCCGGTCGCCCCGGCCCCGACCACCAGCACCCGCATCGTCGCTCTCCGAAACACCGTTTCCCGCCGGACCCGCCCGTGACGCCGCCCCGCCTCAGGTGCGCGAGGGGTAGTTCGGGCTCTCGCGGGTGATCGTCACGTCGTGGACGTGGCTCTCGCGCAGGCCGGCATTGGTGATGCGGATGAACTGCGCGCGCTCCTGGAACTCCGGCACGCTCGGGGCGCCGACATAGCCCATGGCGGCGCGCAGGCCGCCGGCGAGCTGGTGCAGGACGGCCGCCACCGGGCCCTTGTACGGCACCTGCCCCTCGATGCCCTCGGGCACGAGCTTGTGGGTGTCGTTGACCTCGGCCTGGAAGTAGCGGTCGGCCGAGCCGCGGGCCATCGCGCCGACCGAGCCCATGCCGCGGTAGCTCTTGTAGGAGCGGCCCTGGTACAGGAACACCTCACCGGGGGCCTCGTCCGTGCCGGCGAGCAGCGAGCCGAGCATCGCCACCGAGGCGCCGGCGGCGATCGCCTTGGCGAGGTCGCCGGAATACTTGATGCCGCCGTCGGCGATCACCGGGATGCCGGCGTCGTGAGCGGCCTCGACCGCCTCCATGATCGCGGTGAGCTGCGGCACGCCGACGCCGGCGACGATGCGGGTGGTGCAGATCGAGCCCGGCCCGATGCCGACCTTCACCGCGTCCGCGCCCGCGTCGATCAGCGCCTGCGTGCCCTCGCGGGTCGCGACGTTGCCGGCGATGACCTGCACGGCGTTGGAGAGCTGCTTCACCCGGCGCACGCTGTCGAGCACCTTGATCGAGTGGCCGTGCGCGGTGTCGACCACGATCACGTCGCAGCCGGCATCGATCAGGCGCTCGGCCCGCTCGAAGCCCTGGTCGCCGGTGGTGGTGGCCGCCGCGACCCGCAGCCGGCCCTGCTCGTCCTTGACCGCCTTCGGGTAGGTGACCTGCTTCTCGATGTCCTTGACCGTGATCAGGCCGATGCAGCGGAAGTGATCGTCGACCACGAGCAGCTTCTCGATCCGGAACTGGTGCAGGAGGTGCTTGGCCTCGTCCTGCGTCACGCCCTCGCGCACCGTGATCAGCCGGTCGCGGGTCATCAGCTCGGAGACGGGCTGGGCCGGATGCGTCGCGAAGCGCACGTCGCGGTTGGTGAGGATGCCGACGAGCTTGCCGCGCGAGCCGTTCGGGCCGCGCTCGACCACCGGGATGCCGGAGATGCGGTTGGCCTTCATCACCTCGAAGGCGTCGGCCAGGGTCTCGTCGGGATGGATGGTGATCGGGTTGAGCACCATGCCCGACTCGTACTTCTTGACGAGGCGGACCTGCTCGGCCTGCTCCGCCGGCTCGAGGTTGCGGTGGATGACGCCGAGGCCGCCGTTCTGGGCCATGGCGATCGCCATCGGCGCCTCGGTGACGGTGTCCATCGCCGAGGCGACGATCGGCAGGTTCAGGCTGATGGTGCGCGTCAGCTGCGTCGCGACGTTGACCTCGGTCGGCATCACCGACGAGGCGGCCGGACGCAGGAGGACGTCGTCGAAGGTCAGGCCCTCGATGATCGAAGCGGAGCTGATACGGGCCATGAGCCAACGGTCCTGAAGGGCTGCCGGGCCGACGCGAGATCGGGTTCGGCATGGAGCGGGTTGGCACGGGCCAGTATCATGCGGTGGGGTGCCCGCAAAGGCGGCAACCCGGCGCGGCACGGGATAAACCCCGCGTGGGCCGGTTGCGTCCGCCGCATGGCGTCCGCGACCGCCCTTCCCGCCTCAGCGGACGCGCGGCCCCTTGTCGGAATAGTCCGGCGGCAGGCCGATGTAGTCGGTGAGGATCCCATCGAGGCCGGGCGCCCGGCCGAACGCCTCGCAATCGGGGTCGAGGGGCGCCTCGCCGAGCGTGGTCACCCGGATGCGGTTCCAGTTCGGCAGGGTCAGCGGCGCCTTGAACGGGTCCTCGCCGGTGGCGAGGTAGAACCCGAAATCCTGGCCGAAATCGCCGGCGAGATCGTAGGCGTCGCTGATGTGCGAGTAGCGCGGCTGGCTCGTGAACGAGTTGGCCGCCCCGCCCCAGACCATCGCCGCCCGCTGCTCGTGGCGGCGGTCGAGCGCCTCGGCTTCGACGGTGAGGCTTCCGAGCCCGATCGGCACCCGCGGGATCGGGATGCGCCCGAGGCCCTCGGCGAAGCCGATGCCGACCTGGCCGGCGACGGTGACGGCGGCGGAGGTGCCGATGGTGGCGCCGGCGCCGATCAGGTTGGTCGGGTCGACGCGGGTCACCTGGGCGCGCACGGTCAGGTCGGCGCTGCGGCTCGACACCACGTCGTAGCGCAGCGACAGCTCGTAGCAGAGCGCGCGGTCGGCGTTGTTGGCGACCAGCCTGCGCTCCGCATCGCTGATGCCGACCGCACCGGAGACGTTGGCCGGGAACTGCGTCGGGATGATCCGGACGGTCCTGGTCCGGGCGAGCGCGTCGGCGTCGGCGTAGAGGCGCGCCGTGGTCGAGGCCTCGGTGCTGGCCCGGAGTCGGTCGTAGCGGCTGAGCGAGCCGACATCGTTGAGGAGCACGGTGCCACAGGCGCCGAGGACGAACATCACCGCGGAGGCGGCGACGAGCCGCGGCAGCGATCGGGGCAGTGTCGACGGACGAAGCATCCTGTCACTTTCGCGGGTGTCGCCGCGTCGTCCCGGGCGCCGCCGCCGAGGAGCGGGGCGCCGCGCGGGGACACGGCATCGTTACCGTAAAGCTTAAGGCCGATCCGGCCTGCTCGGAAGGGTTGCGGCGCGGTTCAGCCATGTTCGGAAACAAAGCGTGGCCGATCCGCCACGGATCGACCGGGCGCACATCCCGTGTCAAGCGCTGCGCCGCACGCCCGGCCGTCGCCACGATGCCGGGTGCCCCGAACGCTTGCCCGGCCCGATGCGCGCATCCCAGATCGTCCCCCTCGTCGTCGCCACCGCCCTGTTCATGGAGAACACCGACTCGACGGTGATCGCCACGGCGCTGCCGACCATCGCTCAGAGCCTCGGCGAGGACCCGATCGCCCTGAAGCTCGCGCTGACCGCCTACCTCGTCAGCCTGGCGATCTTCATCCCCATCAGCGGCTGGATGGCCGACCGCTACGGATCGCGCACGGTGTTCCGCGCGGCGATCGCGGTGTTCATGGCGGGCTCCGTCGCCTGCGCCGTCTCGAGCGGGCTCGCCGGCTTCGTCGGCGCCCGGTTCCTGCAGGGCTTGGGGGGCGCGATGATGGTGCCCGTCGGCCGCCTGGTGATCCTGCGCAGCGTGCCGAAGGCCGAGCTCGTCTCGGCGCTGGCCTACCTGACGATCCCGGCGCTGATCGGCCCGATCATGGGGCCGCCGCTCGGCGGCCTGATCACCACCTATCTCGACTGGCGCTGGATCTTCTTCATCAACATTCCGATCGGCGTCGTCGGGATCGTGCTCGCGACCCTGTTCTTCGAGGACGTGCGCGAGCCCGAGCGCCCGCCGCTCGATCTCGTCGGCTTCGCCATGCTCGGGCCGGGGCTCGCCGCGCTGATGCTGGGGCTGGCCTCGACCGGCCGCCACCTGCTGCCGGCCTGGATGTCCTGGGCGAGCCTCGGCGGCGGCGCGGTGCTGCTCGCGCTCTACTTCCGGCACTCGCGGCGCATGGCGCATCCGATCCTGCGCCTCGACCTCATGCGTCATCCGACCTTCCGCATCGCGGTGGTCGGCGGCAGCCTGTTCCGCATCGGCACCGGCGCGATCCCGTTCCTGCTGCCGCTGATGCTCCAGGTCGGCTTCGGGCTCGATCCGCTGCAATCGGGTCTGATCACCTTCGCCGCGGCGGCCGGCGCGATGTTCGTGAAGACGATCGGCCCGCGGATCCTGCGCCGCTACGGCTTCCGACCGGTGATGGTGGCGAACGCCGTCCTCGCCGCGCTCTTCCTCGCGGTGAACGGCCTCTACACCGCCGACACCCCGCATTGGCTGATGCTCGGGATCCTATTCATCGGCGGCTGCCTGCGCTCGATCCAGTTCACCTGCGTGAACGCCATCGCCTACGCCGACCTCGAGAAGTCCGAGATGAGCGCGGGCACGAGCCTCGCCAGCGTCGCGCAGCAGATCTCCTTGAGCCTCGGCGTGACGCTCGGCGCCCTGGCGCTCGAAGGCGCCGCCGAATGGCATGGCCGCAGCGCGATCATGGCGGCGGATTTCGGCCCGGCCTTCTTCGCCGTCGCGCTGATCTCGGCGGTCTCGGTCTTCGCCTTCCGCCAGCTCGCGCCGGATGCGGGCGCCGAGGTCTCGGGCCGGATGATCGCGCGTGCCGCGCCCGCCGCCGCACCAGGCCGGCCATAGGTGCAGGCTCCCCTCCCACGGTCCGCTCGCGGAGGCTGCGCGTGAACGTCTCGATCCTGCAACCGCTGATCGCTCAGATCGGGCTGATCGTGGCGCTCTACGTCTGGCTGTCCGTGGCGCGCCTGCGCGCCGTGAGCCGCGGCGAGGTCGCGTACGACGCCTTCGTCCTCGGTCGCGACGAGCCGCGGCCGATCGCGCGGATCACCCGCAACCTCGCCAACCAGTTCGAGCTGCCGGTGCTGATGGTCGGCTGCGTCGCGCTTCTGGCAGCTTTCTGGCGAGGTCGGGCGGTTCGACGTCGCCTGCGCCTGGCTGTTCGTCGCCGGCCGGGTCGTGCACACGGCGGTGCAGACCCTGACCGACGACGTGAAGCTGCGCGGACGCGTCTTCGGGATCAATTTCGTGGCGTTCCTCGGGATCGCCGGGCACCTCGGCCTGATCGCCCTGGGGTCGCGGTAGGCCGCTCGGAGCGCATGCTCCGGCGCGGCCGCCTCAGGCGGCCTTGGCCCGGCGCGGCCGGTTTGCGTTGGCGCTCGCCTTCGGGG
>NZ_VRUV01000243.1:0-6790 GCF_008039455.1 Methylobacterium sp. WL116 | reverse complement strand
GCCCGCCTGCCGCTCGACCGCCCGCTGCCGCGCGACCGCGGCGTGGCCAGCACCTTCGGGCCGCGGCTCGACCCGTTCACGCGGGGGCTCGCGCTGCATACCGGGCTCGACCTGAAGGCGGAGATGGGCGAGCCAGCGCTGGCCACCGCGCCCGGGCGCGTCGTCACGGCGGAGGCCACTGGCGGCTACGGCAACATGGTGGAGATCGACCACGGCCACGGCGTGGTCACGCGCTTCGCGCACCTGTCACGCATGGCGGTACGGGCCGGCCAATGGCTCCGCGCCGGTGATCTGGTCGGCCGCGTCGGCTCGACCGGGCGCTCGACCGGCGCGCACCTGCACTACGAGACCCGGATCGACGGCGAGCCGGTCGACCCGCTGGGGTTCCTGGAGGCGGGGCGCGAACTCGCCAAGGGCGGTGGGCCCTGACGTCGCGGCCGGCGCGACGTCGCGTGTCCCGCCATTCCGGGGCGCCCGAGGCGAGCCCGGAATGGCAAGGGTTCGATGGACGAAAAACGGTTCCCGTCCTGCCGCCTCAGTCGATGTCCTCGACCTTCTCCGTCGCCCCGTACAGGCGCTGCGCCAGCGACGCCTCGATGAAGGGGTCGATGTCGCCGTCGAGGACCTCGTCCGGGTCGGTCGACTGCGTGCCGGTGCGCAGGTCCTTCACGAGCTGGTAGGGCTGCAGCACGTAGGAGCGGATCTGGTGGCCCCAGCCGATGTCGGTCTTGGAGGCGGCCTCGGCGTTGGCCTTCTCCTCGCGCTTCTTCAGCTCGGCCTCGTACAGGCGGGCGCGCAACATGTTCCAGGCGGTCGCCCGGTTCTTGTGCTGCGAGCGCTCCTGCTGGCACGCCACCACGATCCCGGTCGGGTTGTGGGTGATGCGCACCGCCGAGTCGGTGGTGTTGACGTGCTGCCCGCCCGCGCCCGACGACCGGTAGGTGTCGATCCGGCAGTCGGATTCCTTGATCTCGATCTCGATCCGGTCGTCGATCACCGGGTAGACCCAGACGGAGGCGAAGCTGGTGTGCCGCCGCGCGCTCGAATCGTAGGGCGAGATGCGCACCAGGCGGTGCACGCCGGACTCGGTCTTGAGCCAGCCGTAGGCGTTGTGGCCCTTGATCAGGAGCGTCGCGCCCTTGATCCCGGCCTCTTCCCCGTCCGACCACTCGACGATGTCGACCTTGTACTTCCGGCGCTCGGCCCAGCGGCCGTACATGCGCTGAAGCATGTTGGCCCAATCCTGGCTCTCGGTGCCGCCGGCGCCCGCATGGACCTCGAGATAGGTGTCGAAGCCGTCGGCCTCGCCCGACAGCAGCGTCTCGACCTGACGGCCGGCCGCCTCCTTCTCTACGGTGAGGATCGTGGCCTCGCCCTCGCGGATCGAGGCCTCGTCGCCCTCCGTCTCGCCGAGCTCGATCAGCATCGCCCCGTCGTCGAGATCCTGCTCGAGCTTGCGGATGGCGGCCACGGCCTCGTCGAGCTGCTGGCGCTCGCGCATCACCTTCTGCGCGGCGTCGGCGTCGTTCCACAGTTCCGGGTTCTCGGACGCCGCATTCAGCTCCGCGAGTCGTTTATCGACGGTATCCCAGTCAAAGATGCCTCCTCAGCAGTCCGATCGACTGCTTGGCGGCATCCGAGGCTTGCTCGATCTCGGCGCGCATTTCGAGGGTGTGTCGCTTGTGTCGGGGCCCAAAGAGGTCGAGCGGGGTGATACCGGCGGCGGGCGCCCCTGTAAACGGCTCCCATCCCATGGCGCGTGCCGAGCTCATGCGACGCTCCCACCCGCGCCGATCCGTGAAACCATAGCCGACTCGTGCGTTGACCGGGGATTTTCACCCCGATCGGGAGGGACGCGCGATGACGAAGGCCGAGGACAAGGATTCGCGGGACGACGCCGAGCACGACCGCGAGCAGACCCGGAAGGAGTTCGACGCGGCGGTGAACATGACGCCCGCCGCCTTGAGGAAGCATCTCGACTCCGACGCCAGCAAGTCGGTTGGGCAGAAGTCCGGCGGCGGCGAGGCCACCGGGCACAAGGAGGGGCGCCGCATCCTCGAGATCAAGGCCAAGAAGAAGGCCGACCTCACGGACGACGATTACGGCCACATGCGCAAGGTCGTCGGCTACGTCCGCCGGCACCTCGCGCAGGGCGGCAAGTCGCGCAACGATCCCGACTCGGCCTGGGCGCTGTCGCTGATGAACTGGGGCCACGACCCGTCGAAGGACTGAGCCGGATCGCGCGGCACGTTGGAAAAATAGCGCGCCGCGTCGAGCCCGTCAGTGCTGGCCGTAGCCGGCGATCCAGGCCGGTGCCAGCACGTAGCGCCGCTTGGCGCGGGGATCGGTGCGGCCCTCCATGAGGCCGCTGTCGTAGTAGTTGAAGCCGGTGATGCCGTAGCCGCCGCCGTTCATCACCTGCGGCACGGCGATCGCCGGCACCGCGAGGTCGGGGCGCGCGGGCGGGACGATCGGGCGGTTGGCGCCGTCGACCTGCAGCACCGTGGGGCCGTCCGGACCCTGGAACACGTAGGCCCCGGACTGGGCCTGGGCGGCACCGGCACCGGCGAGCGCGAACAGGCCGGCGGCGAGGCCGTGTCGGAGGAAGGTGTTCATCGCGTACTCCGTCGCTGAGGGGCGGGTTCGATCGTCGGGGCATCATGCCCGATGCGCGGCCGCGTGTCCGTCGCCGCGACGCGCCGGCCGCGGCGTCGCCCCCGGAAAAACCGACCGGAAGCCCCGGTCGGTCGGCTCTCGATCGGCCTCGATCAGCCCTTGGAATGCAGCACGACCGCCGGCTGCCGGGCGATCGGCTTGCAGGTCGTGTCGAAGGCGTTCAGCACCAGCGGGCGCGAATCGCAGGCGAAGGCCGCATTGGGGCCCGGCGCCGGGATCGGGTCGCGGGCGACGATCGGGTTCGGCGCGCAGGCCGAGGCGGCTGCCGCCAGCAGCAGGGCGGCGGGCAGGGACAGGCGACGCATGCAAGCCTCGGGGACGCGAGTGCGGATCATTGCCGCCGACCCTGCGCACGGGGCCGGCGGGTGACAAGCACATGCAGCACACCCATCGCGCTTTGGCCGGGCCTGTCGCCCCGCCGCAACAATCGGGATCAGGCGCTCTTGGCCAGCGGCACGACGTTGTGCAGCGTCTTGTCCGCGATCTCGAGGAAGCGGCGGACGTTGCGGGCCGCCTGGCGGATGCGCTGCTCGTTCTCGACGAGGGCGATGCGGACGAAGTCGTCGCCGAACTCGCCGAACCCGATGCCGGGCGCCACCGCGACGTCCGACTTCTCGAGGAGGAGCTTCGAGAATTCGAGGCTGCCGAGCGCCTTGAACTTCTCCGGGATCGGCACCCAGGCGAACATCGAGGCGGCGGGCGCCGGGATCTTCCAGCCGGCCTTGCCGAAGGACTCGACCAGCGCGTCGCGGCGCTTCCTGTAGATCGCCCGCATCTCCTGGATGCAATCGTCCGGCCCGTTGAGCGCGGCGGTGGCCGCGACCTGGATCGGCGTGAAGGCGCCGTAATCGAGGTAGGACTTCACCCGCGACAGCGCGGCGAGCAGGCGCTCGTTGCCGACGGCGAAGCCCATGCGCCAGCCAGCCATGGAATAGGTCTTCGACAGCGAGGTGAACTCCACCGTCACGTCGATCGCACCCGGCACCTGCAGCACCGAGGGCGGCGGCTCGCCGTCGAAGTACACCTCGGCATAGGCGAGGTCCGAGAGCAGGATGATCTCGTGGCGCTTCGCGAAGGCGACGAGGTCCCGGTAGAAGTCGAGCGTCGCCACGTAGGCCGTCGGGTTCGACGGGTAGCAGACCACCAGGGCCACCGGCTTCGGGATCGAGTGCGCCATGGCGCGCTCCAGCGCCGGGAAGAACGCGGGCGTCGGCTCGGCCGGGACGGAGCGGATCACGCCGCCCGCCATCAGGAAGCCGAAGGCGTGGATCGGGTAGCTCGGATTCGGCACCAGCACCACGTCGCCCGGCGCGGTGATCGCCTGCGCCATGTTGGCGAAGCCTTCCTTCGAGCCGAGGGTGGCGACCACCTGGGTGTCGGGGTTCAGGCTCACGCCGAAGCGGCGCTGGTAGTAGCCCGCCTGGGCGCGGCGCAGGCCGGCGATGCCCTTCGAGGCCGAGTAGCGGTCGGTGCGCGGGCGCCCGGCCGTCTCGCACAGCTTGGCGATGACGTGCTTGGGTGCGTCGAGGTCCGGGTTGCCCATCCCGAGGTCGATGATGTCGGCGCCGTTGGCGCGGGCGGCGGCCTTGATCCGATTGACCTGCTCGAACACGTAGGGGGGCAAGCGCTTGATGCGGTGAAAATCGGTCATGGCCATCTGTCCATCGGCGCGGATCCCGCGGGGCGGCACTGGCGGCCCCGACGGGTGGCGGTCGGCCTTTCTAACATCGAAGCGGCCTGCCGCCGACCCCGAATATCGGCCTTATTGTGCCGGCTGGGCCGGCGCGCTCGCCGGCTTCGTCGCCTTGCCGGCGCTCTCCGCGGCCCGGCCCCGCGATTCGTTGCGGCCGCGGGCGCCTTCGAGCTCGGCTTCCAGCGCCTTCTGGCTCTCGGCCGACTTCGCCCGCACCGGACGTGCCGGAGCGGAGACGCCGACCGGCATGAACTCGGTCCCGCCCTTCGGCCGCGAGTTCGCGACGAAGTCCGGCGCGGCGACGGCCTTCGGGCCGTAGCCGGCCTCGACCGCCAGCGTCTTGATCGGCGAGAGGTCGGAGGAGCAGGCGCCCGTGGCTGCCGCCGCGCAGAGCGCGAGCGTGCCGAGGAGGCGCCGGAACGCGATGCCCTGCGCTGCGGAGCCGGACGGATTCGACGGCCTGCCCGGAGAAGTCGTGCCGGGATCCGGAACCTTGTCGCAAGTTGAGGTCATGCCGCAGTTATATCGCCGTTCGCGCCTGCCGCGCTGGGCAAATTCGGGGTTGGCGCGTTAATTTGGCGGAAACGAGGCTCGGACCGCCCTCCGGGGCGGGTGCTCGGGTCCGCCCGCGCTGCCGGCGCGGACGAAGCCAGGGAGTGGATCACGCGTGACGACGCAGCCGACGACGCCCGCGATGCTCGATTTCGAGGCCCTCTCGCGCAATGCGGGCCAGTTCATGGAACAGCTCGGACGGGCCGCCGCGCGCTACGTCGCTCCCGAGGACGGCCTGCCGGTCCAGCCCAAGCCGCCGCAGGAGGCGAGCGAGCTCGTGCGCACCCTCGGCACCGTGGCCGAGACGTGGCTTTCCGATCCGAAGCGGACGCTCGAGGCGCAGGCCAAGCTCAGCGAGGCCTTCGTCGCTCTGTGGGGCACGACGTGGATGCGCCTCCAGGGCCAGGAGGCCGAGCCGGTGGCGCAACCCGAGCCGAAGGATGCGCGGTTCGCCGACGCCGAATGGTCGTCGAACCCGTACTTCGACTTCATCAAGCAGGGCTACCTGATCACCACCCGCTGGGCCGAAGGCCTGGTGAACGAGGCCGAGGGCATCGACGAGCACACCCGCCACAAGGCGCAGTTCTACCTGCGCCAGCTCGCCGGCGCGCTCTCGCCCTCGAACTTCGTGATGACCAACCCCGAGCTGATCCGGCACACGCTGCAGGAGAACGGCGCCAACCTCGTCCGCGGCATGAAGATGCTGCAGGAGGACATCGAGGCCGGCGCCGGCGAGCTGCGGGTGCGCCAGACCGACCGGAACGCGTTCGAGTTCGGCGTCGACGTCGCGGTGACGCCCGGCGAGGTGGTGTTCCGCAACGACCTGATGGAGCTGATCCAGTACGCGCCGCGCACCGAGACGGTGCTGAAGCGCCCGTTCCTGATCGTGCCGCCGTGGATCAACAAGTTCTACATCCTCGACCTGAATCCGGCGAAAAGCCTGATCGGCTGGATGGTCGACCAGGGCCTCACCGTCTTCGTGATCTCCTGGGTCAACCCGGACGAGCGCCACCGCGACAAGGACTTCGAGTCCTACATGCGCGAGGGCATCGAGGCGGCGATCGACGCGATCGGCGTCGCCACCGGCGAGACGGAAGTGGCGGCGGCCGGCTACTGCGTCGGCGGCACGCTGCTCTCCGTCACGCTCGCGATGCAGGCCGCCACCGGCAACAAGCGCATCAAGAGCGCGACCCTCCTGACGACGCAGGTCGACTTCACCCATGCCGGCGACCTCAAGGTCTTCGCCGACGAGGGGCAGATCCGGCAGATCGAGACCCAGATGGCCGAGCGGGGCTACCTCGACGGCGCCAAGATGGCCAACGCGTTCAACATGCTGCGGCCGAACGACCTGATCTGGTCCTACGTCGTCAACAACTACGTCAAGGGCAAGCCGCCGAGCGCCTTCGACCTGCTGTACTGGAACGCCGACGCCACCCGCATGCCGGCGGCCAACCACGCCTTCTACCTGCGCAACTGCTACCTCGAGAACAACCTCGCGCAGGGCCGGATGGTGCTCGGCAACATCCGCCTCGACCTGAAGAAGGTGACGGTGCCGGTGTTCAACCTCGCCACCCGCGAGGACCACATCGCGCCGGCGATCTCGGTGTTCGAGGGCTCTTCGAAGTTCGGCGGCCCGGTGGACTACGTGCTGGCCGGCTCCGGCCACATCGCCGGCGTCGTCAACCCGCCCTCCAAGCCGAAATACGGCTACTGGACCGGCGGAAAGGCGGAAGGGCGCCTGGAGGATTGGCTCGGGGCCGCCACCGAGACCAAGGGCTCGTGGTGGCCGTACTGGTTCAAGTGGCTCGAGGCGCAGGCGCCCGAGCGCGTGCCCGCCCGCAAGCCCGGCGGCGACGCGCTGCCCTCGCT
>NZ_VRUV01000242.1:0-6798 GCF_008039455.1 Methylobacterium sp. WL116 | reverse complement strand
GAGGAGCGCACCCGTGGCGCCGATGCCGGCGCCGCCGGTCAGCCCGCCGACGACCGACGTGACGGGAGTCAGGAGCCCGTCGACGGGCGTGCCGGTCGCGATCCCTCCGGCACCGAGACCATCGAGGCCGCCGAGGATCCCGGTGGCGGAGCCGACGACACCGCCCGCGGCGTCGACCACGTGCCCGACATCGCCGACGATCTGCCCGATCGCCGCCGGTGCGTTTCCGCTCAGGATCGCGCCCGGCAGGTTGACCGTGTCCGTCAGGAGGTTGCTGGTGTCGCCGAGCTCGCCCAGCCCGACGGTATTTCCGAGCCCGATCACCGAATGCAGCGTGTCGTTGAGGATCGGCACGTCGTGGCCGATCTGCTCGAGGCCGGCATGGATGCCGTCGATCACCCCGTTGGCGAGGTCGCCCACCGGCTGCAGCGGAGCGCCGGCGCCGAGAAGCGTGCCCGTGGCGACCGTGCCGCCGCCGCCAAGTCCGCCCAATCCGCCCACGAGACCGGTGACGCCGCCGAGAAGACCTCCGGCCGCGTTCGTCACCGCGCCGACATCGCCGAGGATCGGCGACAGCGCCGCCAGACCCTCGCCGCCGAGGAGATTGCCGGGCAGGGCCACGACGTCGGTCACGAGGTTTCCGCTCTCGCCGAGATGGCCGAGGCCGATCGTCTCGCCGAGGTTGGTCAGGCCGTGCAGCGCATCGTTCAGGAGCGGGATCTCGTGGCCGATGTTCTCCAGCGTCGCGTGAATGTTGAGGACCACGCCGTTGGCGAGGTTCGTCACCGGAGCGAGCAGCCCGTCCCCGGACAGCAGGCCGCCGGCGCTCGCCGCACCGGTCAGCGAGCCGACCAGCGTATCGGCCGACCCGAGAACGTGGCCGAGATCGCCGAGGACCGGCGTCGCGGATTGGAGGCCGCCGCCGCCGAGGAGGGAACCGGGCAGGGTGGTGACGTCGGTCAGCAGGTTGCCCGCGGTGTCGAGATGGCCGAGCCCGAGGGTTTCGCCGAGGCCGGTGACGGCGTGGATCGGCCCATTGAGAACCGGGATCTGGTGGCCGACGGTCTCGAGCGTGGCGTGCACGTCGAGGACGGCCTGGTTCAGGATGTTGGTCGCGGGGCCGAGGATGCTCCCGCTGCCGACGAGGCCGTTGCCGGATGCCGGCACCGCGCCGACCGTCTCCGCCAGCGTTCCGGCGGCGGCGGCGACGCCGCCGGCATCGGTCAGCAGCGGACCGACCGCCTCGGTGCCGGTCGGGTTCGCGGCGACGCCGCCGAGATCGGTCAGAAGGTTTCCGGTCTCCCCGAGATGGCCGAGCCCGAGGGTCTCGCCGAGGTTGGTCAGGCCGTGGAGCGGTCCGTTCGCCGGAGCGACCTCGTGGCCGACCTCCTCGATCTGGGCGTGCGTCTGGAGGACGACCTGATTGGCGGTGGCCTCGATCGCGTCGGGAAGCAGCGAGGCTCCGGTCTCCGTCGAGCCGCCGTCGACCGCACCCTCGATCAACGAGGCGATCGGGCCGAGGCTTCCGAGCTGGCCCGTCGACAGGGCGGTCGAGGACAGCAACGCGCCGGGGCCGGCGAGCCATTCGAGCGAGCGGGTGGACGAGCCGAGCACGGAAAGGGGGGATGCGGACATGAAAACCTCCAGGTTTTCGATGCAACCCAATCTGCAACCATCGGTTGCATAATCCCGGTTCCGTAGTAAATGCTGAGTGAAGGGCTGAGCCCGTCCGAGCGTCCAGGAACGACGACTGTGGTTCGACCCGGGTTCGACATCGCCGAGTTTCGGGGCGGTCGGTGGGTCGTGAGTAATCTCCACTCTATCCAGACGAGCGCTTCGCGAGGACTCGACGGCCGGCCGATAGATCGGCCGCGTGATCGGGCGACGATCCAAGCCGGCTGCTGGGTGCATCCCGAGGATGATCGTCGATGAGGGGTGATCCGACGTTCGCCTATCCCGGCGCCAGGGGCCGAGCGGGATCGATGGACGCGTCGGCGCGGCGCAGCGTGATGCGCGTCAGCTCGGAAGGTCGGCCGAGCCTGAGGGCGAAGCCCGGCCACAACGCCGTGCCGTTGTTGACGTAGAGCGTCATGCCGCCGACCCGGTAGCGGCCCGAGACGAAACCGTCGTTGGCGCGGGCGAACAGGCGGTCGAACCCGCGCATCGTCCCGCCATGGGTATGTCCCGACAGCTGCAGCGCGACACCGTGCGCGGCCGCCGCCCGCGCCCCCTTCGGCTGATGATCGAGCAGGAGGACGGGTGCGTCCCGCGGTGCCCCTGCGAGCGCGGCGTCGAGGTCCGGACCGGGGTGTCCCGCATGCGGCGCAGACCGATCGGTCACGCCGGCGAGCACCAGGGCGGCGTCGCCCCGCCTCAGCACCGTATGCCGGTTCGCGAGCGCCGTGAGGCCGAGTTCCGAGTACCGCCGCATCCAAGCGGGGTAGTCGAAGAAGTATTCGTGGTTGCCGGGCACGAACCAGACGCCATCCGGTGCACCGAGCCGGCCCAGGGGCTCGACGTCGGCGCGCCGCGAAGCCGGGGCGCCGTCGATCAGGTCGCCGGTGACGACGATGAGGTCCACGCCGAGCCGGTTGGACCGCGCGACGACCTCCCGGGTCCAGGATGCCGGGAAGAGCCGGCTGATGTGCAGGTCGGTCAGCTGCAGGATCGTGTAGCCCTCGAAGGCGTCCGGCAGGTTCTCGATCGCGATGTCGACGTCCTTGAGCGCCGGCACGCGCACGGCCTGCTGGACGCCGAGCGCCGACAGGAGCATCGCCGCCGTCGCGGCCGCGTAGCGCCATCCGGCCGGAATCGCCCAGCCGCCCAGGGGCAGCGAGACCAGCGCGATCACGTCGAGCGCGAGCTGCATCACCGCCAGCAGCAGGATGGCGCCGAAGGCCCAGTTGAACAGAACCACCACCCACCGCGGAAACTCGGGCGCGAACACCGAGCCGGAGGAGAGGCGGCACCACAGGTGATACTGGGAGGCGACGAGCAGCAGCACGGCGATTCCGGCCTTCGCGGCAGGCGGGCCCGGCAGCGGCCAGAGCACCCGGGTCACGACGTACAGGCAGGGCAGGCTGAAGATCAGATGGAACATGGCGTTCCGGCTACGCTGAAAGCCGGGGTCCGGGCCAGAGCCGATGCGGGGAAATGCCGGCTTCGGCGCATGTCGGGTCGTCGCGGCACCAGTCAGGCCGGCCCTGCATGAGCGCGCCGGACCGTCACGCTGCGGTCAGGCGCGGGATCGCGGAGCGCAGCCGGGAATATCCGCGGTTGGAGAGCGGCCACGCCGCCTCGTCCCAGGGGCGCCGCACGCGCACGACCGCCTCGGGCAGCATCGCCGCCGACGGGCCGACGGGCGCCCAGGCCGTGACGACGGGTAGCCCGGCCGACCAGCCGGCGTCGGCCGGTCCCGCCTCGCAGCCGAAATGAGCGGCCGCCCGGTCCAGCGCGTCCTGCATCGCGGCGTGATCCGCCGACCGGACGCGCTCGGACGCCCCCTCGGCATGAGCGAGCATGCCACCGATCCGCACGATGCGCGCCTCCCCGAGCGGAAGGCTCTCCGGGTGCAGGTCGTCGAGATGCAGCAGCAGCGCGACGTCGCCGGTTGGTGGCATGACGGCAGCCGGCAGAGGGACCTCGCGCGGTGGCATCGCCTCGTCGAGAGCGTCCGGGTACTCGTCGAGCCCTTCGGGATCGAAGCGGTTCTCGGTGTAGCGCCGGATGTTCTCGGCGCGCGCGACGTAGTGCTTGCCCCGGGTGTGCAGCCCCGCCACCCAGCGCCAGGACAGCGTGTTGCTCGCCGGATCGCCGTCGACGAGATGGCGCATGAAGAAATCCGCACCCAGCGCCCAGGGCAGGCGCAGGGTGAAGATCCAGATCGAGGCGAACCACATCCGGGCGTGATTGTGCAGCCAGCCGGTCTCGACGAGGTCCCGCGCCCAGTCGTCGAAACCGTCGATGCCGGTCCGGCCCGCGATCGCGGCCTCGTAGGTCCGGCGCAGGCCGGGCTCCGCGGCGAGCCGCGCCCGATCCGCCGTGGCCAGCGCGAGGGCGTCGGTCCAGGCGGTCGGGTGGGTCTCGAGATGGCCCTTGAAGTAGGTCCGCCAGAAGACCTCGGAGACGAACTTCTCGGCGCCGCCGTCGCCGAACGCGGCCTCGGCGGCGGCCACCACCTCGGCTTCCGTGATCAGGCGGCGCCGAAGGTAGGGCGAGAGCGCCGACGTGGTCGGCCGCGCGTCCGGTCCGCGGTCGGTGTTGCGGGCACCGGCATAGTCGACGGCGGCGTCCGCGAGGAAGGCCGACAGGCGGTCGAGCCCGGCGGCACGGGTCATGGGAAAGCTGCGATCCATGGCGTCGAGCTAGCGCGGCGGCGTGCCGGCTTGGATGCGACCGATTTCCCGAACCCCGGCGGAGGCCGCCGGGGCGTATCCAGTGTCGAGCATGGCGCGATCGCGCGTCAGGCCGCCTCGGGCATGCGGTCGAGGAACTTGTCCAGGGTGAGCGGATAGTCCCGCACGCGGATGCCGGTGGCGTTGTAGACGGCATTCGCCACCGCGGCGCCCACGCCGCAGATCCCGAGCTCGCCGACGCCCTTGGCCTTCATCGGCGAGGACATCGGATCGACCTCGTCGAGGAAGATCACCTCCTGATGCGGGATGTCGGCGTGCACCGGCACCTCGTAGCCGGCGAGGTCGTGGTTGGCGAAGAAGCCGCGCTTGGTGTCGACCGCCAGTTCCTCCATCAGCGCCGAGCCGGTGCCCATCGTCATGCCGCCGATGACCTGGCTGCGGGCCGATTTCGGGTTGAGGATGCGCCCCGCCGCGCACACCGCGAGCATGCGCCGGACCCGGATCTCCGCCGTGTCGGCATCGACCCCGACCTCGACGAAATGGGCGCCGAAGGTCGATTGCTGCTGCTTCTTGGAGAGGTCGCCGAACTCGATGGTGTCCTCGGCCGTCAGCTCGCCCCGGCTCGCGGCCTCGCCGAGCGGAACCGCACGGTTGCCGGCCCGCACCTGCCCGTCGGCGAAGACCGCGTCGTCGGAGTTGATGCCGAGACGCTGCGCCACCGCCTCGCGAAGCTTGACGCACGCCGCGTAGACGCCGGCCGTCGACGAGTTTCCGCCGAACTGGCCGCCCGATCCCGACGAGACCGGGAAGGTGGAATCGCCGAGCCTGACCGCCACCTTGTCGAGGGTCACGCCCATCATCTCGGCGGCGGTCTGCGCGATGATGGTGTAGCTGCCGGTGCCGATGTCGGTCATGTCGGTCTCGACCGTGACGGTGCCGGCTCCGTCCAGCCTGACCCGCGCGCCCGACTTCAGGACCATGTTGTTGCGGAACGCCGCGGCCATGCCGACGCCGACGAGCCACTGCCCGTCCCGCACCTGGCCCGGCCGTGCATTGCGCTTGGACCAGCCGAAGGTTTCGGCCCCCAGCTTGAGGCAGCCGACGAGGTCGCGGTGGGAGAACGGGCGCTTCGGGTCCTGCGGGTCGACCTGGGTGTCGTTGCGGATGCGGAATTCCACAGGGTCGATCCCGAGCTTCTCCGCCATCTCGTCCATGGCGACCTCCAGGACCATCAGGCCGGGCGCCTCGCCCGGCGCCCGCATGGCGTTGCCCTCTGGCAGGTCGAGATGAGCGAGCTTCATCGCGGTGAGCCGATTGGCACCGGCGTAGAGCAGCTTGGTCTGGCTCACCGCCGTCTCGGGATCGCCGTCGGGCAGGTTGCCCGACGTGCTCTCGTGGGCGATGGCGGTGATCGTGCCGTCCTTGGTCGCGCCGATGCGCACGCGCTGGATCGTGGCCGGGCGATGCGTGGTGTTGTTGGCGATGAGCGGGCGGGTCAGCCCCACCTTCACCGGGCGCTGGAACGCCTTGGCGGCGAGGGCTGCGAGCACCGCGTCGGCCCGCACGAACAGCTTGCCGCCGAAGCCGCCGCCGACGAAGGGCGAATCGAGGCGGACGTTCTCCTTCGGCACGCCGAGGATCTTGGCGAGGCTGCCATGGCCCCAGCCGATCATCTGGTTCGAGGTCCAGAGCGTGACCTTGTCGCCGTCCCAGGCGGCGATGGTCGCGTGCGGCTCCATCATCGCGTGGCTCTCGTCGGCGGTGGTGTAGCGCTCGTCGAGCGTCACCGGCGCCTGCGCGAACGCTCCCTCGAAATCGCCGACGCGTTCCTCGCCGTCGCCGCCGCTGCCCTCGCTGCTGTCGCCGGGCACGGGCGGCGCGTCCTTCGCCTCGGCCGCGAGATCGAACTTGCCGGCCTCGGGCGCGTAGTCGACCGTCACGAGAAACGCCGCGGCGCGGGCCTGCTCGAACGTCTCGGCGACGACGACTGCGACGGCCTGGTGGTAGTGCTGGATCTCGTCGCCGCCGAACAGGTAGGCGGCGTTCATCATGCCCCGCTCCAGCCGGGGATGCTCCAGGGTCGTCACGACGCCCACGACCCCGGGCGCCGCCTTGGCGGCCGCCGTGTCGATGGCGCGGATGCGGCCCTTGGCGATGCTGGACCCGAGCACGTAGCCGTAGGCCTGGTTCGGCACGACGTCGTGGCGCTCGTAGGCGTAGGGCACGGTGCCGGTGGTCTTGTACTTGCCGTCGATGCGGTCGGTCGGCTTTCCGACGACCTTGAGCTGGTCGATCGGGTTTTGGCCGGCGGGCTGGTCGAACTTCATGGCTTTAGGCCCTCGCTTGGTTGAGCGCCGCGGACAGGGTCCGCTCAGCGAGCGTCAGCTTGTAGGCGTTCGCATGGGTCGGCGCGGCGCCGGCGAAGACCTGCTCGGTCACCGCC
>NZ_VRUV01000241.1:0-6804 GCF_008039455.1 Methylobacterium sp. WL116 | reverse complement strand
GCTCTGGGCCTGATCAACGACCGTGCGCCCGAGCCGGTCACGGACCGGCCGGCTCGATGGTGCCGAGGGCGCGGCGTCCCAGGGTCCGCGTCTTCAGCCGCAGCGCCGGCCGCTCGATGGCGTACCACGAGGCCGCGGCCACCGGGATCGTGAGCGCGAGCGCCGGGATCAGCAGCAGCGCCGGGGAAGCATCGGGCCACGAAGCATGCAGGCTCTGCTGCACCGGCCAGCCGTAGAGGTAGATCCCGTAGGAGAGGTCCGCGGCCGGGTCGAAGGCCTTGCGCGCCAGCCAGGGCGACAGCCCTAGCCAGATTGCGCCGTAGCCTTCCGCGGTGAACAGCAGCGTGCGGTAGAGCGGGGTGTGGCGCGCCAGGAGGCAGGCCAGCGCCAGGATCGCGAGCGGGACGACCGAAAGGCGCACGGATGCCCTTCCGGCGTAGAGCGCCGCGCCGATCGCGAAGATCAGCGGCAGCCGCAACGCCGTCTCAAGGCCCTTCGGCAGGTCGGGATGCCTCGCATCCGCGATCAGGAGCGCGATCGCGAAGCCGGCGGCGATCAGCGGCACCACCAAGCGCGTCCGCAACGCGCCGACGAGGCCGGTGGCGACGACGCCCAGATAGCACAGGGTCTCGTATTTCAGGGTCCAGACCGTGCCGAGCGGGCTGCGATACGGGTTGTCGGGAAAGACGCCCGGCAGCGACGCGTTGCTCTTGAAGGTGGTCAGCGTGCCACGCACGAAGCGCCAGACGCCGCCATCGCGCAGATACTCGCCGAGCGGCAGCGTGCTCATCGCGGCGCCGAGGACGAGGGCGACCAGCAGCGTCGCGGCGACGAGCCCCGGCAGGATGCGCAGGGTCCGTGCGATGAGGTAGTCGACGAGGCCGCGCCGGTCGAAGCTCATCGTCACGAGGAAGCCCGACACCGCGAAGAAGCCGTTCACCGCGTGCTCGCCGAGAGTGAAGCCGGTCGCCCGCGCCAGCGGCTCGTCGAGGGCGTTGCCGCTGGTGACGCTGAAGGCATGCGAGACCACCACCGCCAGCGCGAGTGCCAGGCGAAGGCCGGAGAAGCCGTTGTGCGGGCGGGCCAGCGCGTCCGCCACCGTCGCGGCGCGGGTCATTCGAGGCCCTCGCGGGCCAGCGCGGACCGGCCCCGCAGCGCGGCCCAGGCGCCCGCGGCCGAGCCGCCGTAGCGCTCGACGCCGGCACGCCGCAGGACCAGCAGGGACAGGCAGGCCTTGAGCGCGTTGGCCGCGAGCCCCGGCAGGATGGGATCGGCGAGCCCGTACTTGCGGGCGACGTAGGCGCGCGACCACGCCTGGTGCCAGCGGGTGCGGAACACCCGGCCGCGCTCCGGCGCCGAGGAACGCCCGCGCCCGTGCAGGACCTCGGCGCCGTGCACGTGGACGAGGGCGCGGCCCGCATCGGCGATGCGGCGACAGAGGTCGTCGTCCTCGTAGAACAGGAAGATCCGCTCGTCGAAGCCGCCGAGCGCCAGGAAGAACGTCCGCTCGATCATCACGCACGCGCCGGACAGGAACGGCGCGCAGGCATCGCCCGCGGGCAGGTCGCGGCGCCCGCGCGGGTTGGTGAGGTACGGCGCCAGCAGGGAGCGCGGCTGGTAGAAGAACCGGCCGTCCGGCTCGACGATGCGCGGCGCGAACAATCCGGCCTCCGGCCAGCGCTCGGCGGCGGCGAGCAGGGCGTCGGCCGCGCCCGGCCGCAGGATCACGTCGGGGTTGACGATCAGCACGTAGCGGGCCTGCGCGGCAACGCGGACGCCGAGGGTGTTGGCGCGGCCGTAGCCCTCGTTCCGAGCGTTGCGGACCACCTGCGCGCCGGCCGCCTCCGCGATCTCCGCCGATCGGTCGCGGCTCGCATTGTCGACGACGATCGCCGGCACATGCTCGGCCGCGAGCGCCGACAGGCAGGCCGGCAGAGCCTCGGCGCTGTCATGCGCGACGACGACGGCGACGAGGCTGGGCACTTAACGGACTCCCCGGGGCGACCGCTTTTCCCTCCCCCCTCTGCGGGGGGAGGGAAGGACGCGTGGGGTCACGCCTTCTTCTCAGGCAGGTTCAGGCGGATGTGCAGCTCGCGAAGCTGCTTCGGGGTCGCCTCGGACGGCGCGCCCATCATCAGGTCCTCGGCGCGCTGGTTCATCGGGAACAGCACCACCTCGCGGATGTTCGGCTCCTCGCAGAGCAGCATCACGATGCGGTCGACACCCGGCGCGATGCCGCCGTGCGGCGGGGCGCCGAGGCGCAGCGCGTTGAGCATGCCGCCGAACTTGGCTTCGAGCACGTCGCGCCCGTAGCCCGCGATCGCGAACGCCTTCTCCATGATCTCGGGCTTGTGGTTCCGGATCGCGCCCGACGACAGCTCGATGCCGTTGCAGACGATGTCGTACTGGAATGCCTTAATGTCGAGGATCTTGGCGTCGTCGCCCTCGCCGAGGGCCAGGAAGGCGTCGTGGTCGAAGTTCGGCATCGAGAACGGATTGTGCGAGAAGTCGATGTGCTTCTCGTCCTCGTTCCACTCGAACATCGGGAAGTCGGTGATCCAGCAGAACGCGAATTGGTCCTTGTCGGACAGGCCGAGGTCGTCGCCGATGCGGATGCGCGCCTTGCCGGCGAGCGCCGCGGCCTTCGCCTCGGTGCCGGCGGAAAAGAAGACCGCGTCGCCCGCCTTCGTCCCGGTCTTCTCGGCGATCCGCGCCAGGATCGGCGCGGGGATGAACTTGGCGATCGGGCCCTTGCCCGTGAGGGCGCCGTCGACCTCCTCGAACACCACGTAGCCGAGCCCGGGCGCGCCCTCGGCGCGGGCGAAGTCGTTGAGCTTGTCGAAGAACGAGCGCGGCTGCGTCGCCGCGCCCGTCGCCGGGATCGCGCGGACCACGCCGCCGGACTTGATCACGCCCTTGAACGCCTTGAACTCGACCGCGTCCTCGGCGAACTCGGCCGTGACGTCGGCGATGAGCAGCGGGTTGCGCAGGTCGGGCTTGTCGACGCCGTACTTCAGCATCGCGTCGGCGTAGGTGATGCGCGGAAACACGTCGGTGACGCGCTTGTCGCCGGCGAACTCCTTGAACACCCCGTGCAGAACCGGCTCGACCGCCTGGAACACGTCCTCCTGGGTGACGAAGCTCATCTCGATGTCGAGCTGGTAGAACTCGCCCGGCGAGCGGTCGGCGCGCGCATCCTCGTCGCGGAAGCAAGGCGCGATCTGGAAGTAGCGGTCGAAGCCGGCGATCATCGTCAGCTGCTTGAACTGCTGCGGCGCCTGCGGCAGCGCGTAGAATTTCCCGGGATGGACGCGGGAGGGGACGAGGTAGTCGCGTGCGCCCTCGGGGCTCGATGCCGTGAGGATCGGCGTCTGAAACTCGAAGAACCCGCCCTCGCGCATGCGCCGACGCAGCGAGTCGACGATCGCGCCGCGCTTCATGATGTTGGCGTGCAGCTTCTCGCGGCGCAGGTCGAGGAAGCGGTACCGCAGGCGGGTCTCCTCGGGGTACTCGAGGTCGCCGAAGACCGGCAGCGGCAGCTCGGCGGCCGCGCCCAGCACCTCGAGCTCGTCGATGTAGACCTCGACCGCGCCGGTCGGCAGCTCGGCGTTCTCGGTCCCGGCCGGCCGGGTGCGGACGCGCCCGTCGAGGCGCACGACCCATTCCGAGCGCACGGTGTTGGCCGCCTTGAAGGCCGGCGAATCCGAATCGACCACGCACTGCGTCAGCCCGTAATGGTCGCGCAGGTCGATGAAGAGCACGCCGCCATGGTCGCGGATGCGGTGGCACCAGCCGGAGAGGCGGACGGATGCGCCGACATCGGATGGGCGCAGCGCCCCGCAGGTATGGGTCCGGTAACGGTGCATCGCAAAACCTTGGAATGGAAGCGCGGCACCATTCACGCGAGGGGGGCGAAGTCAAGGCGCGCCGCGGGACCGGGCGGCCGGGTGCCGAGCCTCGCCGTCGCGGATGCCCGGCGGAACCGCGGGCCCAGCGAAGACGGCGCAGGTCCTCGGGGACGTCGAACCTGAGGATCGATGGGGATGCCGGCGCATCCGGCTCCCCTTTACAAGAAACCTCCGATATAGCCGGGGGCATGGATCTGATCAGTACGACGCAAGCGCTCCGCGACGCCTGCGACCGCCTCGCCGCGCAGAGCTTCGTCACCGTGGACACGGAGTTCATGCGCGAGACGACCTATTACCCCAAGCTCTGCCTGATCCAGATGGCGGCGCCGGACGGGACCGGCGTGCTGGTCGATCCGCTGGCGGACGGCATCGACCTCCAGCCCTTCGTCGACCTGATGGCGGACGAGGGCGTGGTGAAGGTGTTCCATTCCGCCCGCCAGGATCTCGAGATCATCTGGCTGATGGGCGGGCTGCTGCCGCAGCCGTTCTTCGACACCCAGGTCGCGGCGATGGTCTGCGGCTACGGCGACTCGGTGTCCTACGAGCAGCTGGTCAACGATGTGGCCAAGGCGAAGATCGACAAGTCCTCGCGCTTCACCGACTGGTCGCGGCGCCCGCTCTCGGACGCGCAGCTCTCCTACGCCCTGTCGGACGTCACCCATCTGGTGACCGTGTACGAGAAGCTGGTCGCCGACCTCGTGCGCGACGACCGCGGGCAGTGGCTCGACGAGGAGATGGCGGTGCTGACCTCGCCCGACACCTATCGCGCCGACCCGGCTCAGGCCTGGCGCCGCCTGTCGGGGCGGATGCGCAAGCCGCGCGAGATCGCGGTGCTGATGGAGGTCGCGGCCTGGCGCGAGCGCGAGGCGCAGACGCGCAACGTGCCGCGCGGGCGCATCCTGAAGGACGAGGCGGTGATCGACGTCGCGACCTCGGCGCCGCGCAGCGTCGAGGCACTCGGCCGGTTGCGCTCGATCCCGGCGGGCTTCGAGCGCTCGCGCACCGGCACCGACATCCTCGCCGCCGTCGAGCGCGGGTTCGCCCGCGACGTCGGCGAGATCGCGCTGCCCGAGCGCGGCCGCGGCCGCAGCGGCGGCAACGGGGCGCTGGTCGAGTTGCTGAAGGTGCTTCTGAAGGCGGTGTGCGAGACCGAGGGCGTCGCGCCGAAGATCATCGCCACGGTGGACGATCTTGAAGCGGTGGCCGACGACGACGCGGCCGACGTGCCGCTTCTCCAGGGCTGGCGCCGCGAGCTCTTCGGCAGCAAGGCGCTCGACCTGAAGCACGGTCGCCTCGCGCTCTCCGCCGAGGGCGGGCGCATCGTGGTGCGGTCGCTGGCCTGAACCGGCGATCGGCCGGCATCCGGTCATCGACGCGAGACCATCGCAGGCGAACCCGTGACACAGGGACGGACCGGGACTAAATGGCAATGCGATTGCCGAAACGTCCCAGGGCCCCACGTCGCATCCGATGCACGAACCCAACGAAGTCCTCCAGACGCTGACCGGGCGGGGCACCGTCTCGGCGGAGGGCTGCGGAACCGTCCGCGTCCGCTACCGGGTGATCGTGGAACGGCGGGCATCCGTCGTCACGGCCCATGGCAGCCTTCACGGAAGCCATGCCGGCCTGCGCCCGATCTGGCTGATCCCGGACTCCACCCTGCGCCTGAAGACCGGCCGGACCCTCGCGATCTCGCTCACCGACCTCGTCGGCGACGCCGCCGAGTTCGAGAGCACCGGCGCCGTCGGGACCCTCGCCTGAGATCGTCGCGGCCGGCTCGCGAGGCAATCCTCCTTCCCGGATGATCACCGTTGAGACGGCGATTCTCGACATCGCTCGGCGCAGAAAAATGCCGTTCTGAGTCGCCGACGGCGGTTTCATGCGACCAGAGCGCGCAGAAGCGGCAGGAAATCACCGAAGCTTGACCGCGAAGCATCCTCAGCGGTGTCGCGACCGGATTTTGCAGCGCATCTGCCCATTGCCAAGGCGATGCCGCGTCATGCCGCGCGAAGCGGCAGCGCACCGTGCACCGAACGCATGAAAAACGCGAATGCCGAAGCTCAAGCTGCAAACGGCGCATGTGTTTGCCGCTCATGCCGAAGCACAACACCTCGGTACGACGCCGTTTTGTGCGATGCACAATAAGTTTTTGCGGCGCGTCAACGACGCTGGTCTTCCCGCGAAGGTGCGGCGACTTGCGCACAACCCTATCGGAGGCGCTCGAACCGAGTTGACGAGGCTCAAAAATCTCTTAGAGTTCGTTCAAGCTTCGGTTTCGAGGGGGCCGCCTCAGGGATGGCGGCCTCTGGCTCGGCGACCCAAAGTCGTCGATTTCCTGCCCGCTACCGTAGCAAATCGATCCCTGTCGCAAAGAGTCAGGTCAGGTCTTCTCGACGCGGTCTGCGTCGTGTCCGGAAGGCATCAAGACTTGTCGGAGGAACACACATGAGAGCGGTTCATCTTCTCGCGCTTGGCGCGAGCCTTGCGGTTGCCGCCCCGGCGATCGCGAACGACGATCTGATGAAGCATCTGGCGAACCCGGCCGAGCAGGTGCTGCAGACGGTCGACTACGCCAACACGCGCTATTCGAAGCTCGACCAGATCAACGCGGGCAACGTCAAGAACCTCCAGGTGGCCTGGACCTTCTCGACGGGCGTTCTGCGCGGCCACGAGGGCTCGCCGCTCGTCGTCGGCAACATGATGTACGTCCACACGCCGTTCCCGAACATCGTCTACGCGCTCGACCTCGACCACGAGGCCAAGATCGTGTGGAAGTACGAGCCCAAGCAGGACCCGTCGGTGATCCCGGTGATGTGCTGCGACACGGTCAACCGCGGCCTGGCCTACTCGGACAACGCGATCATCCTGCACCAGGCCGACACCACGGTGGTGTCGC
>NZ_VRUV01000240.1:0-6806 GCF_008039455.1 Methylobacterium sp. WL116 | reverse complement strand
CGCCGTCACGCCGGGGCCGGCCCCGCTCGCCGCGGCGCAAGCCGTCATCGACCGCTGCTTCGCGCACGATCGCGTCGAGGACATCCTGGCCGCGCTCGCCGCCGAAGGCTCCGAATTCGCCGGGCGGACCCGCGCGACGCTGCTGGAGAAGTCGCCGTCGAGCCTCGTGCTGACGCTGCGCCTGCTGCGTCTCGGCCGCGCGACGACGACGCTGGAGGCCTGCCTGGAGCGCGAGTTCCACGCGTCCCTCGCCCTGCTGGCGGAGGGGGATTTTTGCGAGGGCATCCGCGCGGCGGTGATCGACAAGGACAAGGCGCCGCGCTGGTCGCCGCCGACCCTCGACGCGGTCGACCCCGAACGGATCGCCGGCTGGCTCGCGCCGCGGGCGGCCCCGGTCTTTTCGGTGCCGGACGACGTCTTGTCCCACCCTGCCCCCTCATCCTGAGGCGCCCGCGCCAGCGGGCCTCGAAGGAGGGCTCCAGGGATCGCAGCGGGACCTAGATCTCTCCTTCGAGGCCTCCGCTTCGCTCCGGCACCTCAGGATGAGGGGGGGATGGGAGCAAGGAACAAGGATCGGTCGTGCTCCAGGCAGAGCGCCGCCGTGAGAGACATACGGGAGGAACCCATGACGACGCGGCCCCAGACCATCGCCTTCATCGGGCTCGGCAACATGGGCGGCCCGATGGCGGCCAACCTCGTCCGCGCCGGGCACGCGGTCCGCGGGTTCGACCTCGCCCCGGCCTCGCTGGAGGCGGCGCGGGCCGAGGGCGTCGCCGTCGCCGGCTCGGTGCTGGAGGCGGTCGAGGGCGCGTCCGCGGTGGTGACGATGCTGCCGGCCGGCCGGCACGTGGTCGAGGTCTGGTCGCAGGTCGCCGGAGCGGTCCCCGCCGGCACCCTGCTGATCGATTCCTCGACGGTCGACGTCGCGAGCGCCCGAGAGGCCCACGCCCTGGCCGAGGCGCGCTCCTGCGCCGCGATCGACGCGCCGGTCTCCGGCGGCACCGGGGGCGCCAAGGCCGGGACGCTGACCTTCATGGCCGGCGGCTCGGAACAGGCCTTCGCCGCCGCCGAGCCGATCCTGAAGCGGATGGGCCGGAGCGTGTTCCATTGCGGCGCGGCCGGCGCCGGCCAGGCCGCCAAGATCTGCAACAACATGATCCTCGGCATCTCGATGATCGGCGTGTGCGAGGCCTTCGCGCTCGGCGAGAAGCTCGGGCTCTCGCAGCAGGCCCTGTTCGACGTGGCCTCGGTCTCGTCCGGGCAGTGCTGGTCGCTCACCACCTATTGCCCGGTGCCGGGGCCGGTGCCGACCTCGCCCGCCAACAGCGGCTACCGGCCGGGCTTCGCTGCCGCCCTGATGCTGAAGGACCTGCGCCTCGCGCAAGAAGCCGCCGGGACGGCCGGCGCCGCGACGCCCCTCGGCGCCGAGGCCGAGCGCCTCTATGCCCGGTTCGACGCGCAAGGCCACGGCGGGCAGGATTTCTCGGCGATCGTCCAGATGCTGCGCGGACCGCGCGAGGAGGTTTGACCATGCCGGAGAATCTGACCGGGGACGAGACGATCCTCATCGAGACGCGCGGGCGCGTCCGGCTCATCACCCTGAACCGGCCCAAGGCCTTGAACGCGATCAACGCGCAGCTCACCCGCGCGCTGATCGCGGCGGCGACCGCCGCCGATGCCGATCCGGGGATCGGCTGCATCGTCATCACCGGGTCGGCCAAGGCCTTCGCCGCCGGCGCCGACATCAAGGAGATGCAGGCGGCGACCTATGCCGAGATGTATGCCGGCGACCGCTTCGCCGACTGGGAGCGCTTCACGGCCCTGCGGACCCCGATCGTCGCGGCCGTGGCCGGCTTCGCGCTCGGCGGCGGCTGCGAGCTCGCGATGATGTGCGACCTGATCCTGGCCGCCGACACCGCGCAGTTCGGCCAGCCGGAGATCAAGCTCGGGGTGATGCCCGGAATCGGCGGCAGCCAGCGGCTGACCCGGTTCGTCGGCAAGGCCAAGGCGATGGAGATGTGCCTGACCGGCCGGATGATGGATGCGGCCGAGGCCGAGCGGGCCGGGCTGGTCTCGCGGGTCGTGCCCGCCGACGGGCTCGTCGCGGAGGCGATGCGGGTCGCCGAGACCATCGCCGGTATGTCCAAGCCGATCGCGATGATGACCAAGGAGGCGGTCAACCGCGCCTACGAGACCACGCTCACGGAAGGCGTGCGCTTCGAGCGGCGGGTGTTCCACGCGATGTTCGCCACCCAGGACCAGAAGGAGGGCATGGCCGCCTTCGTCGAGAAGCGCGCGCCCAAGTTCACGCACGGGTAGCGCCACTTCTCGCTACGGAGGCCGATCGTCTTCACGCATCGTCCCGGCCTCGAGCGAAACTCATCCGGCCCCGCCCCGTCATCCCGGGCTCGCCTCCGGCGCCCCGGGAGGACGGTGGGGGTTTTCGAACCGAAACGCGCGAGCCGGGCGGACGTGATAGCCCCCGCAGAGGGGAAAGAGGCTCCGCCGAAGCTTCAGTTCAGCAAAAGACTGATCGAACACAAGACAACGGAAAAGCCACCGAAAACCAGGGAGAACGCCGATGCCGAGCTTTCGCGAGTCCCGCGACTTTCTTCTGGCCCGCCGCACCGACTACGCGGCGGCCTATGCGGGCTTCCGATGGCCGGACGCGGCGGCGTTCAACTGGGCGCTCGACTGGTTCGACGCGGATCTCGCGACCCGCCCGGAGACCCGCGACCGCCCTGCCCTGTGGATCGTCGACGCGGCCTCGGGGGCGGAGACGAAGGTTTCGTTCTCGCAGATGAGCCGGCGCTCGAACCAGGTCGCCAACCGCCTGCGGTCGCTGGGCCTGCGACGCGGCGACACCCTGCTGCTGCTGCTCGGCAACGTGCCGGCCCTGTGGGAGACGATGCTGGCGGCGATGAAGCTCGGGGCGATCGTGATCCCGGCGACCACGCTGCTGACCGACGGCGAGCTCGCCGACCGGCTCGACCGCGGGCGGCCGCGGCTGATCGTGGCCGGGGCCGATCAGGTGCCGAAGTTCGAGGGCGTCGACCTGGGGCCGGTGGTGCGCCTGACGACCGGGCCGGCCGCGCCCGGCTGGCAGCCCTACGCGGCCGCATTCTCGGCCTCCGACGCGTTCGCGCCCGACGCGGCGACCGGCGCCGACGACCCGTTCCTGCTGTACTTCACCTCCGGCACCACGGCGAAGCCCAAGCTCGTGCGGCACAGCCACCGCTCGTATCCGGTCGGCAGCCTGTCGACGATGTACTGGCTCGGGCTGCAGCCCGGCGACGTCCATTGCAACGTCTCCTCCCCCGGCTGGGCCAAGCACGCCTGGTCCTCGGTCTTCGCCCCCTGGAACGCCGGCGCCACGGTGTTCGTGGTCAACCAGGCGCCGTTCTCGGCCCCTGCCCTGCTCGCGGTGCTCGCCCGCTGCCGCGTCACCACCCTGTGCGCGCCGCCGACGGTGTGGCGGCTGATGATCCAGGAGGACCTGACCGGGCACGACCTGGCGCTGCGCGAGGTCTGCGCCGCCGGCGAGCCGCTGAACCCGGAGGTGATCGAGCGGGTGCGCGACGCCTGGGGCCTGACCATCCGCGACGGCTACGGCCAGACCGAGACCACGGCCCAGGTCGCCAACACCCCGGGCCAGACGGTGAAGCCCGGCGCCATGGGCCGGCCGCTGCCGGGCTACACGGTCCGCATCCTCGACATCGACGATCAGCCGGCGGGCGAGGGCGAGGTCTGCCTCGCCCTCGGCGAGCACCGCCCGGCCGGCCTGATGCAGGGCTACGACGACGGCGCCGGCCACCTTTCCGGCGCGGACGGACCGCTCTACCGCACCGGCGACGTCGCCTTCGTCGAGCCGGACGGAACCCTGACCTTCGTCGGGCGCGCCGACGACGTGTTCAAGTCCTCCGGCTACCGCATCAGCCCGTTCGAGCTGGAGAGCGTGCTGATCGCGCATGCGGCGGTGGCCGAGGCGGCGGTGGTGCCGGCGCCCGACGCGATCCGCTACACGATCCCGAAGGCCTTCGTGTCGCTCGTCGACGGCGCGGAGGCGACGCGGGAGACCGCCCTCGACATCTTCCGCTTCACCAACGCGCGGCTCGCGACGTTCAAGCGGCTGCGGGCGATCGAGTTCGTCGCGGAGCTGCCCAAGACCATCTCCGGCAAGATCCGCCGGGTCCAGCTCCGGCGCCTGGAGCACGACGGCACCACCGACGACCCGTTCCGGGGCTTGGCCTTCGCGCAGTCGGACTTCCCGGAGCTGAAGGCCGACGAGCGGAAACCGGGCTGAGCGGTCCGGCTCAGCCGGCCGCCCGGGGAAGCCGTCCGCCGCGGGTCGTGCGCGGCGGATCGTAGGCGAGCGCCGCGTGCGCGGGCGACGGATGGCGGACCTTGGAGGGCCGGCCGGTCTCGCGCATCCGCCGGTCGGCTTCGGGCCAGTCCGGCAGGCCCGGCGCGATCCAGTGGGCGACCGAGGCCTCGTCGCACCAGCGGCTGAGCTTGCCCATCGCCGCGCGGTGGTCGCCGGCCAGCACGTAGGCGCGCATCGCCGCCTCGTCGGTCCAGGCGGTGACGGTCCAGAAGGTCAGCTTGGCGTCGTTGAGCAGCGCGCCGTCGCGGTAGCCGGCGGCCCTGGAGGCCTGCCGGCTCGACCGGATCGCGTACCACGCGAATCCGGGCACGAACCGCCAGCCGCGAAGCCGCAACCGGGTGAGGCTGATCCACGACATGGCGGCATCCCTCGCAGAGGGGCCGGCCGTACCACGTCCTGTGCCGTCCGTACCGCCGCGGAGCATCCTCAAGGGCGGCGGATGCCGGCCTGCGTGACGAACATGCGGCCCCTCAGCAGGTCAGACTCGTTTCCGCGATCGATCGATGAGGGCAACCGCTCTAGCCGCGGCGGCTGTCGAGGCGCGGACCGCCGAGGCTGATCCGGCTGCCCTGCGAACGGTGGTTGCCGTAGCTCGGGGCGGCGTAGGGGCGGCGCGACAGGTCGTAGAGGGTGTTGCCGACGAGGCCGGCGGCGCGGCGCAGCACCGCGCCGTCGCAGGTGGCCGCGATCCGGATGCCGAGCTCGTGGGTGTGGCTGCGGCCGTAGAGGTAGACCGCCAGCCGCGCGCGGGTCGCCTCGGGGATCTCGCAGACCATCGCCGACACGGTCTCCGGGTCGGCGCGGGAGATCCGGCCCAGCGCGTCGGGCGGCAGCGGGCACTCGGCGGTGGGGTCGTCGAAGCTGAGGGTCAGGGTCTGGGTCACCACGGTCGCTCCCGGCTTGAAGGCCACAGGATGGCGAGCGGATGGTTAACGAAGCGTAACGGCGTGTATCCGATCGTGTCCGGAGCGACGCCTTGCCGGGGCGCGCGTCTACGGCGCGCGGGCCTGCTCGCGCAGCACGAACTTCTGGATCTTGCCCGTGGCGGTCTTCGGCAGGGGGCCGAACACGATCCGCTTCGGCACCTTGAAGCGGGCGAGGCCGGCCCGGCAGAAGGCGACGATCTCGGCCTCGCTCGGCGGGGTCGCGCCGGCCTTGAGCTCCAGGAAGGCGCAGGGGCTCTCGCCCCATTTGGCGTCGGGCTGCGCCACCACGGCGGCGAGCATCACCGCGGGGTGGCGGGTCAGGACCTCCTCGATCTCCAGGCTGGAGATGTTCTCGCCGCCGGAGATGATGATGTCCTTGGCGCGGTCCTTGATCTCGATCTGCCCGTCGGGGTGCTGCACCGCGAGGTCGCCCGAGAGGTACCAGCCGTCGCGAAGCGTCGCGGCCGTCGCCTCGGGGTTCTTGAGGTAGCCCTTCATCACGGTGTTGCCGCGCAGGGCGATCTCGCCGACCGTGGCGCCGTCCCGCGGCACCGCCGCCAGCGTTCCGGGATCGACGACGCGCACGGCCTCGACCGTCGGCAGCGCCACGCCCTGGCGGGCCATGCGGCGGTGGCGCTCGCCGGGCTCCAACCGGTCCCAGTCGGGGCCGGGCACGCAGATCGTCGCCGGGCCGTAGCTTTCGGTGGCGCCGTAGAGGTGGGTCACCGCGAAGCCGGCCGCCTCCATCGCGGCGATCACGGTCGAGGGCGGCGCGGCGCCGCCCGTCGCGCAGCGCACCCGCTGCGGGAACGGCCTGCGCACGTCCGCGGGGGCGTTGACGATCATCGACAGCACGATCGGCGCGCCGCACAGATGCGTGACGCCGTGCTCGGCGATCGCCCGATAGATCGCAGCCGGCTCGACCCGGCGCAGGCAGACCTGGGTGCCGCCGGCCGCCACCACCGCCCAGGGGTAGGACCAGCCGCTGCAATGGAACATCGGCAGCGTCCAGAGATAGACGCTGCCCGGCGAGAGCCCGAAGGTGAGCGCGTTGCCGAGGGCCTGGAGGTAGGCGCCGCGGTGGCTGTAGACCGCGCCCTTCGGGTCGCCGGTGGTGCCCGAGGTGTAGAGCAGGCAGAGCGACTGCCACTCGTCGTCCGGCCCCGGCCCGACGAAGTCCGGGTCGCCCTCCGCGACGAGGTCCTCGTAGGCGAGGCCGCCGCCCCCGGGGTCGTCCACGGCGATCACCAGGATCGGGTTCGGGACGGCCTCCAGCGCCTCGGCGGCGAGCGCCCGGAACGGCGCGTCGACGATCAGCGCCCGCGCCCCGCCATGGGTCAGCGAGGCGGCGAGCGTGGCGGCGTCGAGGCGGGTGTTGAGCGGGTTCAGCACCCCGCCGAGCATCGGCACGGCAAAGTGCGCCTCGATCATCGCGGGCACGTTGCCGGCCAGGATCGCCACCGTGTCGAGCCGGCCGATCCCGCGCCCCACCAGCG